>JBBSKP010000093.1:0-18418 GCA_038256175.1 Mycobacteriales bacterium | reverse complement strand
CCGAGATACACCATGCGCCATGGAATTCCGTGCTCGCTCGCAGCCCGCACCATCGGCAGGATCGGCGTAATGCCGATACCACCGGCGATGAAGAGATACGAACTCGCCTCGACCATCCGGAACGCGTTGCGTGGTCCACGGACATGCAGCGAATCGCCGGCCCGCAGCGTCTCGTGGATCTCGCGCGACCCTCCACTGCCGTCGCGCATCAACCGGACCGCGATACGAAACGCCTTCCGGTCCTTACCATCTCCGCACAGCGAGTACTGCCGTTGCCGCCCAGAAGGTAGAAACACATCGAGGTGGGCACCCGGACTCCACGCCGGCAAATCGACACTCGCCGGCGCAGCGAGCGTCAGGCTGACGACGTCTTCGGCTTCGGCCTCGACACGTTCGATCACCAGATTCATGTCGAAGTCGTTGTACCGCACAGGCTTCGGTCGCGACAGCAGCGGAGCGAGCGCGCTATCGGCGAAGAGTCGCTTGTAACCACCCACCGCCGTCGCCACAATCCTCAGGCCCGGCCCTATTGCACCGTCAGGCGCCGGCGGCAATTGCGTTCCTCCGCGAATCAGTCCACTCACAGCTACCCCTCAGTGCGCGTCGGCGTTGGCCGCCGGCGAGGTCGCGAGATACCGGAGTGCCTGATCGAGACTGCCCATAGACGACGGGTGGAAGCCAGGCCGCAGGTACACGGGAATCTCGGTGAGAAAGTGCAGGCCGCTGGGAATGAGCCCGCGGGCAGCAGCACTCACGAACTGCAACGGCCAGAGCTTTCCCTTGTTCGGCGAGGGATCGTGATTCATCAGATACGTGATGCTGTACGCCGTGAGGATCGCGAGCGTGCCGCTGGCAAGGACAGCGGTACGAGCACGGCGGGCGTAACTGCCATCCACGTGTTGGTAGACGTCGTAGACCACGCTGCGGTGTTCGACTTCTTCGGCACCGTGCCAGCGGAGCAAGTCCAGCATCATCGGATGAATGCCGGCCTGTTCGAGTTCGTCGGCATCGAGGAGCCACTGGCCGATGATCGCGGTGTAGTGCTCCAAGGCGGCGAACAACCCGAGTCGCTCCTTGAGCCACGCCTTCTTCGCGCAACCCGTTAGCCCGTGGTCAGCGAGAATCTTGTCGATCAGGAAGTTCATCCGGACGATCATCGGTTCGACGTCGAGGCCTTGCTCGGTGAGATGCTTGCGGACGCCTTCGTGGGACGTCGCGTGCATCGCTTCCTGTCCGATGAAGCCGACCGCCTCTTCTCGCAGGCGCTCGTCCTCGATGTAGGGCAGCGCGTCGGCCAGCGCTCCGGCCATCGCGCGTTCACCCTCGGGGAGGACGAGGTGCATGAAGTTCCAGACCTGAGTGACGAGTCGCTCACCGGGAACGTACTGAAGCGGAACTCCGACCCAGTCGAATTGCACATTCCGCGCATTGATCGCGTGTGCTTCTTCTCGTGGCGTTGCTGACTTCTTTGTCATGCTCCGAAAGTACACTGTTACAATTTACATAGCAATGTTGCATCATGTCCCGATCCCATTCGCTACGCGGGTTGCCTGACGACCCCCGAGCGCACGAAATGACCCCATCGCCCAACGCCCCTTCGCTGCACAGACCCTCTCGACGCCAGTCACGGCGCGTCGTTCGGCAAGTCGGTGTGCGGAGTGCCCATAAGGGCTGCGCAGCACTGAAGCGATCGAATCAAGAACCGTTCCAACGCAATTCGCGCCATTACGGAGTTCTCGGAGCGGGGTGGCACGAGTTACAAATCCGCCGAACTGTTGCACCGTCCTGGTAACGTCAAACTGTGGCATCCCGCAGTTCGACCCCACCAACAGTCACCAATGCACTCGACCCTGCGACCGAGCGGATCATCGATGCTGCGCTGCAACAGTTCGAGGATGTCGGCATTCGCCGGACCACCGTCGAAGACATCGCTAGGCGAGCCGGGGTCGAGCGGGTAACCGTCTATAGGCGAGTCGGCGCGAAAGACGATGTCGTCCAGGCAGTTGTCGGCCGCGAGGCTCAACGGGCGTTCGAGGCACTCGCCGGAGCAATTGTCGGTGATTCCCTCGAGGACCGGGTCGCCAATGGTTTTACGACCATAATGCGTCTCCTGTGGGACCACACCTTGGCTAACAGGCTGATTGAGCTCGAGCCCGAAAGCGCATTGCCAAGGCTGACCACCGGAGGCGCGGAAGTCCTTGGCGCGGCAGTGTTCACGGCCGTCGCGATGCTCGACCAGGCAGTGCGAGATGGACTACTCGAACCGGCCGACGATTTCGCCGTACGTGCCGAGGTCATCGTCCGAATCGTTCACTCGTTCATGATGACTCAACGGGTATACCTAGAAATGAAGACGGACGACGACCTCGCAGCGTTCGCCCGCAAGTACATCGTCCCGATCGCTGTCGGCCGCCCGTAAGAGCGCTACGACCGCAGCCACTGCTGAATTCGACCGACGAGCGTTCGGCCGTCGTCGCCCTTGCGTTGGGTGAACAGGAATTGGAGTTCCTCTTCCACGGCTTTGCGGACGAGGTCGCGCACCTCTGCCGCGGCTGCATCGAGATCGAGCGCATCACGCCATGGCGTCGTATCGATCGGCGTTCCGAACGAGAAATAGAACCGCTCGGGTCGCATGACCGGAGTCGGACCGATACCCCGCACCACCGGCGGCGCCAGCTCCCAGCGCGCACCGAGCGGCTCGATGATCTTGCGCAGCGGCTGCAGAATCGGATGATTGGCGTCCATCACGATGTCGAAGGCATCGTCGACGCCGATCATCGCGACCGGCACGATCGGGCAACCGGCCTCGATCGCCATCCGCGCGAAGCCGGTCCGCTCGTTCCACAGCAACGCGTACTTCTCGTTCTTGCGGCGCACCGCTTCGCGTCCACCACCGGGAAAGACCAGCACAGCCTCGTCGTTGCCCAGCAATGCCCGGCAGTTCTCGCGCGTACCCCGGACGGAACCCCAGCGGTGGATCACCTCGCGAACGCCAGGAGCATTCACCAGCACATTCTCCGCAAGACCGCGCAGCAAACGACCGCGTTTGCGCAGGACTTCCTCGACAAGCAGCGGTGCGTCGATGCCGCCGTACAGCGTGTGGTTGGCGGCCACAAGGACCGGCCCGTCGTCCGGAATGTTCTCCAACCCGTAGAACACCGGACTGGTCCACGCGCGTAGCGGCGCAAGCAGCGCACTGATCACACGCTTGTCGGCACTGGTCAGCCGGACGTGTAGTGGTGCGCCATCACTCAAATATTCAGACATGACGATCTGCTGCAATCCTCGGTTCGGGTCAACTGCGAACCTAAATGATATTCATTCTAGTTAGGTTGCGATCTCCGCCGAACGATCACAACCCCCGCGACACCCGCCACAACGACCACCGGAGCAAGCCACCACCACTGTGAGCCACCTGTGCCCGAGGCCTCCGACGACGTGCTGGCGGGCTCTCGCCGTTTCACCAAGTCCGTTGCGTGGCGCAGGATTTGCAGCGGAACGAACGGGCGACCGACACCGCCGATCTCCGATCCCGCGAGCAGATCGCCCGATGAGTCGAATGTCACCGACTCACCTTGCGGTTGACCTGTGACAGGAATCACTAAAGGCGTCTCAGTGGTCAGAGCAGCAACAATGTCGCCTGCTGGAATGGCGTAGAGGTAGACGCTCGCGTACGTCCGCAGGGCGGCGACGGTGCCGTCTGCGCTCACCGCGCCACCTGTGACCATCTCGGGCGGCGCCGGCTGGCCTGCGGTCGGCGAGACACCGAATGTCACCTGGCCGACCTTCTCCAACGGACTGGGCCCTGGGCTCGGCAACGTCGACACCGTCGCACCGCCTGCGGGCACATAGATTCCTGCCGGCGCCGAGAACTCCTTCGTGACGATCACCGGACGACCACCGGGCTCGATCAGAAGCGCCTCGGCGTCATGCTTGGTATCCGGGTAGGTAAGCCGATGCAATTCGCCGGAACCGTCTCGCGGGCTCATTCGGGTCAGCGAAATCGTGTCGCGCCTGCGCAGATTGTCGCCCGTATCGGATAGCCACAACTGTCCGTCGTAGGAGGCGACATCCTCGGTGTCGTAGGGATCGACCGGAACGTCCATCCAGCGCTCGAGCCCGCAATTCGCATCCAAGACCGCAAGTGTGTCGTCGGTACCACTGTCGCCGAGAGCGTAGAACCGATCACCGATCGCGGTCATTCCCGACAGCTCTTCGAGTCCGGGAATCGCTGGCGTGCAATATGTTTCGAACGGCGGGGTGGGTGCCGCCGCGACCGGGCCAGCACACAGCAAAGCAGCCGAGCCTGTGACGCACATCAGCGCCAGTAGCCGCCTAGCCGCTGTGGGCATACGCGTGCAGTGCCGACGCCAACGACTGCGGGACCCGTGCGCGCACTCTGGTCCCACCTTCCTCGTGCGACGACCCGAGGATTCGGCCATCGGTGTGAATGCGCGCGACGAGATCGCCTCGCGTGTACGGCAGCAAAACGCTGACTTCCACATCGAGTCGCCCGAGAAACTCACCGAGCCGGCCACGCAGTTCGTCCATGCCCTCACCGGTTTGCGCGGAAACGAACACCGCACCGGGCAGCATTCCTCGCAGCTGCGTCAGCGTCACCGGGTCAGCCGCGTCGATCTTGTTGACTACCAACAGCTCCGGCGGCGACGGCGAATCGTGTTCACGCAGGACCTGGGTGACCACTTCGCGCACTGCCTTGATCTGCTCGTCGGGCAGCGGATCGGACCCGTCGACCACGTGCAGCAGCAGGGCGGCGTCGGTGACCTCTTCGAGCGTCGAACGGAATGCCTCGATCAGCTGTGTCGGGAGGTGGCGCACGAATCCGACGGTGTCGGTTAGGACGTATTCACGCCCGTCAGCCAACTCCGCCTTCCTCGTGGTCGGGTCCAACGTCGCGAAGAGAGCGTCCTGTACCAGCACCCCTGCGTCGGTGAGTGCGTTGAGCACGCTCGACTTGCCCGCGTTGGTGTACCCGATGATGGCCACCGCGGGAACGTCGTTGCCGAGGCGACGCGCACGTTTCGTGTCGCGCGCCTTCTTCATGTCTTTGATTTCCCGGCGCAGCTTCGCCATCCGCTCGCGGATACGACGCCGGTCGGTCTCGATCTTCGTCTCACCAGGACCACGTAGACCCACGCCACCGTTGCTGCCCGCACGACCGCCGGCCTGCCGGGACATCGACTCGCCCCAGCCGCGCAGCCTCGGGAGCATGTACTCCATCTGCGCGAACGCGACCTGCGCCTTGCCCTCACGCGACGTCGCATGCTGGGCGAAGATGTCGAGGATCAACGCGGTCCGGTCGATGACCTTGACCTTGACGACCTTCTCCAGCGCGGTCAGCTGGGCAGGCGTGAGCTCACCGTCGCAGACCACCGTGTCTGCACCGGTTGCGAGCACGATGTCGCGGAGTTCGTTGGCCTTGCCCGACCCGATGTAGGTGGCTGCGTCCGGCTTGTCGCGGCGTTGGACAAGGCTGTCGAGCACCTCCGAGCCGGCTGTCTCCGCAAGCGCAGCGAGTTCGGTCATGCTGGACTCGGCCTGAGCCGCCGATCCGTCGGTCCAGACACCGACCAGCACCACGCGTTCGAGGCGTAGCTGGCGGTACTCGACCTCGGTGACGTCGGTGAGTTCAGTGGAGAGCCCGGCGACTCGGCGCAATGCGCTTCGGTCGTCGAGTTGCATCTCGCCGACCGAGGGTTCCGCGGAGGTCCAGGCATCTGGTTCGCGGTCCGCGTCGTCCGAGGCGAGTGTTTCTGAGCTGTGTAGGTTCGTCATACAAGGTCCATGGTCCCACGAATGGGCCCCAGCATGCATTTGGTTATCAGAGCGATGCCCACCAGGCGTCGTCGATGGTCCCCGATGCAACCAGAACCGAAGGTCCACGCAGGTTAGCGGCGCCGGCTTCGATGCGTACCTGCACCTGTCCCCCCGGCACCCGGACGGTGACGTCACCGTCGTCGACACCTTCGAAGCGCAGGGCCGCCGCAGCGGCCGCAACTGTTCCGGTTCCGCACGAACGGGTCTCGCCGACGCCGCGTTCGTGCACTCGCATGTCCACCGCACCGTCGCTCAGCGCTGTGAGGATCTCGACGTTCACACCGTGTGGAAAGAACCCGGGATCGAAGCCGGGCGCGGCCGAAAGATCTAATGCGGCAAGCGAATCCGTCGTCAGATGCGAATCGACGCTGGCGAGGTGCGGGTTGCCCACATCGATTCCGATGCCTTCGAACACGCGGCCCGCGATCGTCGCGGTGGTCGAACCGAGTTGGCGCACTTTGCCCATCGACACCGTGACATCACCGCGATATCCGTCGGAGCTGTGCACGATCACCGGGCGTGCACCCGCCCGACTCCCGACTACGAACTCGGGCCGGCTCTCGAGACCGGTGACCGTCACAAAGTGCGCAAACACCCGGACACCGTTGCCGCACATCTCGGCGACCGAGCCGTCGCCGTTGCGGTAGTCCATGAACCAGTCGTCGTCGGCGATGCCGTCGGGAACGACGTCGAGCACCCCGGCTGCGCGCAGTGCGCCGGCTTTCGCGACGCGCAGCACGCCGTCGGCACCCAGTCCCTTGCGTCGATCGCACAGCGCGGCGACACGCTCCGGCCGCAGATCGAGACGAACATCCAGGTCGGGAAGCACTACAAAATCGTTCTCCGTGCCGTGACCCTTGCTGAACTCCATGTGGTTCAGGATAGCGATCGGCGCTGACGCGAAATCTCGTAGAGGCATACCGCGCCTGCGGACGGGGCTCCGAGCGAGCTCGCCGCACCGCCGATCGGAATCCCGACGGTCACATCGCACACGTCCCGCCAGGCCGCACTCATGCCCCGGGTCTCGTTGCCGATGACGAGGATCGTTCCGCCGGTGAAGTCGTGGTCGAAGATGTCCGCATCGCCGCGTTCATCCGTGCCGACGATGGTCAGATCCATTCCGTTGCGGCATTGCCGGTCCCGGAATTCGCTGACCGAGGAGGCATCGGCGGCCCGGATTACCGGGATGGCGAACAACGAACCGGTGGATGCTCGCACGCATTGCGGATCGAATTGGTCCGCGGCATGTCCGGTCACGACGACGGCGGCGGCGCCAAATGCATTGGCCGAGCGGATCAGCGTGCCGAGGTTGCCAGGCGAACTCGGACGATCGAAGACGACAATCACCGGGTTGGGTTCCGGCGGATCCCAGGTCGCCAGATCCGGCATGCGGCTGTGCGCGACAACGATCAACTCGGGGACCGCGCCGGACTTCTCACCGAGTTCCGCGATCAGATCCGGCACCAGCCCCACGGTCGGGACCTGACTGCCGTCGATCAGCTCGCGCGCCCAATCCGAGAGCGGACCGCCACCGATTCGATAGAGAATCTCCTCGAGAGGCCAATCGTGTTCGACGGCAAGCGTTATCGGCCGGACGCCCTGCACGAGGAAGCGCCGCGCTTTCGTCCGCTTGCTGCGATTGGTCAGGTACGACTGCCACTGCTGAAATCCGGCGTTCCGGGAACTCACTCGAGCAGTCATCGCGTCTCCAGAACTCGCAGCGTGGTCGTCAGCAGATCGTTGTCAGCCCCGTCGACCCACAGAATCCGCGGATCACGGCGAAACCACGACCGCTGCCGGCGGACATACCTGCGCGTGCCAATCAGTGCTCGCTCCTGTGCGTGCGCCAAGTCGTACTCGCCGTCGAAGTGTGCCAGCACCTGCGCGTACCCGATTGCGCGGCGCGCAGTGACACCATCGCGCAGCCCGCTATCGACCAGCGAACTCACTTCGTCGACGAGGCCACTGTCGAACATCCGCTCGGTGCGCAACTCGATTCGCCGGTCGAGCTCGTCGGTGTCGCGATCTACTCCGACGATGACGGTTCCCCACCGCGGCTCACCGATTGTCGGCGCCGATGCCGCGAACGGCTTTCCGGTCAGCTCGACAACTTCGAGAGCGCGCACGATTCGCCGACCATCGCTCGGCAGGATGTTGGCGGCGGCGTCGGGGTCGGCCGCGCGTAGGGCCAGGTGCGCTGCCTCGACTCCCTCGTCGTTCAGAACCGCCTCCCACTTCGCCCGCACAGCAGGGTCGGTTGCAGGAAAAGTCCATTCGTCCAGCAGCGATTGGATGTACAGCATCGAGCCGCCGACGATCAACGGTACGACTCCGCGTCGCCGCATGTCCTCGATGTCGGTACTCGCATCACGCTGATAGTTCGCCACTGTTGCGGTTTCGGATATGTCGAGGACATCGAGGCGATGGTGCACGATGCCGCGACGCTCGTCGGGCGCCAGCTTCGCCGTGCCGATATCCATGCCGCGGTATTGCTGCATCGCGTCGATGTTCACGATCTCGCCACCCAGCCGCTCAGCCAACGCGAGGCCGAGATCCGACTTACCGGTCGCAGTAGGGCCGACGATCGCGATCGGCGTCGTCACTGTGCGCACCGGGGGATCCAGAACCCGACGTGATAGCCGACTCCGAACGGTGCATCGGCGTACATCGTCGAGCACTCCGGCCGGCCGTCGGTGCCGTTGTCGAATACGCCCGCTAGCACCTGATACGCCGCCCGACCTGCAACACCGAGCTCCAGGCACACAACCGGGTCCAGCTGCTCCACCGCGGCGCAATCCCCGTCGCGCAAGGCTGCGGTCAGATCGTCTTGAAACTCCTGCGAGCGGTCGTCGTAGGACCCTGGAGCCTTCGCCGTGAGGGTCGCCGCGCCGTCCGCGACAACGAGCAATCCGTGCGGTTCGCTGGATGCATCGAAGTCCCGTCGCAACTCCGCACCGAGTGCCGCGCAGTAGACGGGCGAGGTGTCGGCCGCAAGGATCCGTGCCTCGATCTCGACCGGCTGCTCGACCTGAGACCGGAGCCAACCTGCGATGAGCGCAGCAAGCGGCATCCATGGATCTGGTTCATCGTCCGCTTGTGACAGACCGACCCGAACGTCGACGCCGAACCCACGGAACGTGCCGACTGCATCCGGTCCGAGCGTCTGCTCTGTCTCCCCGACACCGACGACGGTCCATCGGGTGGCCAGACTGCCCAATCGGCGGGCTGCCGCCACGGCGGAGGAGCGTAAAGATTCTGTCTCCGTCGAGCGCGCACCGTTGAGTTCGGGAACGATGACGGGAGGCGACGGAACGAGTGCCGCGGCGGTGAACACATCCGTAACCGTAGTGACATCCATTGCCCGCAGCAGCCGCCCCCTCACCCACTGCACAGCGACGGGCGGTGCATATGCAGGGTGTTCTCGCCTGATTCAATGGTCTGCGGCGCTTGTACCGGGTTCAATGGGATGAGCACCACGTATCCAGGCAGCCGTGACGCGCGGCAGAGACGAGGAACCATGACCGAGAACATCGAATCAACGCCCGCAGCGCCGAAGCCCGGCGCACCCAAACCGGGCGCAGCTGCTCCGGCCGCACCGTCGCCGACGGCCGGATCCGAAGCCCCCAAGCCACACGCCCACAAGCCTGGCCCACCCAAGCCCGGTCCCGCACATAGCCATCCCGTCGTGGTTCCCCACGCGAGCGATCCGAGCCTCTTCGGCCGGGTCGACGAGGACGGCACAGCGTGGGTGAAAACGGTCGAGGGCGAACGTCAAGTCGGTTCGTGGCAAGCTGGCGACGCCGCCGAGGGCCTCGCCCACTTCGGGCGCCGATTCGATGATCTCGCAACGGAAGTCACGCTGCTCGAAGCGCGATTGGCATCCGGAACTGGTGACGCGCGCAAGACCAAAGCGGCCGCTACGGCGCTCGCGGAGTCTTTGCCGACCGCTGCGGTCATCGGCGACATCGACGCAGTCGCGCGTCGGCTGAAGGCGATTGTCGAGCACTCCGACGAGGCCGCCGCACACGCCAAAGAAGAGAAAGATCGCGTTCGCCACGAGCACACCGAGCGCAAAGAAACGCTCTGCGCCGAGGCCGAACAAATCAGCACGGAGTCGACCCAGTGGAAGGCCGCCGGCGACCGCCTTCGTGAAATTCTCGACGAGTGGAAGACCATTCGAGGCGTCGATCGCAAGGTCGACGACGCGCTGTGGAAGCGCTACTCGAAGGCTCGTGAAGGTTTCAACCGGCGTCGGGGCGCACATTTTGCCGAACTCGACCGCGAACGGGCGGCGGCCAAGACCCGCAAGGACGAACTGGTCAAGCAGGCCGAGGAATTGGCGACGTCCACCGACTGGAGTGCGACCGCCGCATCGTTCCGCGATCTGCTCACCGAGTGGAAAGCCGCCGGACGCGCGCCACGCGAGGCTGACGACGCGCTGTGGAAGCGCTTCAAGGCCGCCCAGGACGTGTTCTTCGCGGCACGCAATGCCGAAGCATCCGAACGCGACGCCGAGTTCGAAGAGAACGCGAAGGCCAAGGAAGCTCTCCTGACCAAGGTCGGCCACATCGACCCGACCCACGACATCGAGGCAGCGCGAACAGCTCTACGCGAACTGCAGGAGAAGTGGGACGCGATCGGCAAGGTTCCCCGCGAGCGGATGCAAGACCTCGAGGGCAAACTGCGAGCGATCGAAAAACGAGTCCGCGATGCGGTCGATTCGCAGTGGAAGCGCTCCGATCCGGAAGCTGTCGCCCGTGCGGCACAGTTCCGCGAGCGGGTTGCCGCATTCGAGGAGCAGGCAGCGAAAGCAACCGCTGCAGGCAAGCGTCGCGATGCAGAGAAGGCCCTCGAGCAGGCCAAGCAGTGGCGTGAATGGGCAGAGGCTGCAGAAGGTGCCGTAAGCAATCGCTGACGGTTGGCTGACTGACTTTTGGCACTCCGCTCCCCTCGTCTACACCTCACACCCGAGATAGTCGGTGTGAGGTGTGCACAACGGCCGCGAAGTGGACGGTTATCCACAGATCGGCAATGTGGGGCTAGCGACCGACGCCGGAAACCGACACGATTCGGTCATGGATCCCGAGCTCGTGTACCGCAGGCAAGCGTTGGCACAAGGCTTTACCGACCGCGAACTCCAACGCCATTGCCAGCGCGGCACTCTGATCAGAGTTCGGCCCGGAGCCTACGGACGCCCCGGTTCGGTCGGCGAGCTGGATTCGATTGCCAAGCACCGCATAGCAATTGCCGCGACAGTGCGTGCGTCGCCTGGCGATGCCGTCGTGAGCCACGCATCCGTGGCAGTCATGCACGAGGTGCCGTTGTGGAACACCAGTCTTCGGCTCGTCCACATGACGGTGAACAAGCGAAACGGTGGCAAGAAGTCGGCACGGAGGCATCTGCATTCGGCGCCTTACGACCCTGACGAAGTGACGGTCATCGATGGCCTACCCGTGTTTGTGCCGAGCAGGATGATCGTCGATCTGGCTCGAACTCTGCCCTTCGAACAGGCGGTCGTCGTCGGCGATGCGGCGATGCGCAGGTTCGGCCTCACGGTGCAGGACGCGCGGGATGCCTTGGATCGGTGGCCACGCAGACCAGGCGCAGCAGCTGCACGCAGAGCGATCGACTTCATGGATCCGCGCAGCGAAAGTCCGGGCGAATCGCGGAGCAGGGTTCGCATGTTCAGGGCCGGACTGCCCGCGCCGGATCTGCAGTTCGAGGTGTTCGGCCAGGATGGGCTGTTCGTCGGTCGCACAGATTTCCGTATCGACAGCGTGCTCGGCGAATTCGACGGCGAATCGAAATATGGCCGGCTGCTCAGACCAGGTCAGACGGCAGGCGACGCAGTCTTCGGCGAGAAGGTCCGCGAGGACGGGCTACGCGACACCGGTGCGCAGATGGTTCGGTGGACGTGGTCGGAACTCGACGACTTCGGGCCGGTAGCGGATCGTTGGTCGCGCGCAATCGAGCGTGGAGGGGCTGCGCCTCGACCCCGGTGGCGGTTGTGACTCCGCTCCCTCTGTATGCACGTCACACCCGCGATACTCGGTGTGAGGTGTACAGGACCTCCGCGAAGTGAGCTAGCTCCCGTTGCGCCAATCCAGGCCACGGCGTTCGCGGTCGGCCGAGGCGATCCGGCGCTGCTCCTCGGCTTCCAATTGGAGAGCAGTGCGACCCCAGACGACGCGGATCCAGTGGAACGTGAGCAGCAGCGCAGCGATCCAGCCGATGACCAGGCCGATACCGACGCCACCGCCGGGCTGGCTCACCGACAGCGTCTGGCGGGTCCAGATGGACAGCATGCCGAAGACGCTGGCAACGCCCGTGCCACACAACGCAATCCATGCGAGCACCCAGCGTCGTGTCATCAAGGCAAGCATCGAGAAGCCGACGCCGAAGACGAGCGCCAGCCACACGAAGATTCGCGACGGTAGCGCGATCGACTCGGCGAGTGCGACGTCGTTTCCGATGAGTACGTCGTATCCGCGCGCGGCACCTGTGTGCGGCAACGCAAGCGAGCCGAGCAGGATCACGACGAGGACAGCGACGACGACCGCCCGAACGCCCGGGTCGATCTCGCCGGCCATCTTCTCTTCGACCTTGTCCACGTCTTCACGGAACTGGTCGAAGTCGCCGTGAGATTCGAGATTCGGCATGTTCATGCACCGCATCCTGTCGTTGCTGGGAGTGGTGCCGGTGCACCGATCTGAGGCAAACCGAGTCCGACGCCGATCGGTGGTGTCTTCGGCGTGATGCCCTTTTCGTGGGCATCGCCAGCCTTCGTTCGGCGGAACGTGAGAAGTGGACCGTCGGCGATGAGGAAGTGCGGCGCCGCGGCGGTCACGGCAACCGTGACGATGTCGCCGGGGCGAATGGGGTTGCCCTCCGGACGGAAGTGCACCAGTCGGCCGTCGCGTGCACGGCCGCTCATGCGTGCGGTCGCGTTGTTCTTCTTGCCGGCGCCTTCGGCCACGAGTAGTTCGACCTCGACGCCGATCAGCTTCTGGTTCTCTTCGAGAGAGACCTGCTCTTGGAGCGCGATGAGGCGCTCGTAGCGCTCCTGCACGACCGCTTTGGGAACCTGGCCGTCCATCTCCGCGGCCGGTGTACCTGGGCGTTTGGAGTATTGGAAGGTGTACGCGCTGGTGAATCGTGCCTTGCGGACCACGTCGAGGGTCTCGGCAAAGTCCTCTTCGGTCTCGCCAGGGAAACCGACGATGATGTCGGTGGTGATCGCCGCGTGCGGCATCGCCTCGCGAACCTTCTCGATGATGCCGAGGAAGCGGGCCTTGCGGTACGACCGGCGCATCGCCTTCAGCACCCGATCGGAACCGGACTGCAGCGGCATGTGCAGCTGTGGGCAGACGTTGGGAGTGTTCGCCATTGCGTCGATGACGTCGTCGGTGAACTCCGCGGGGTGCGGCGAAGTGAAGCGAACCCGCTCCAACCCATCGACGTTGCCGCATGCGGTGAGCAACTTCGCGAACGCGCTGCGATCGCGCGGCAAAGCTGGGTCAGCGAACGACGCACCGTAGGCATTGACGTTCTGACCGAGCAACGTCACCTCGAGGACACCTTCGTCGACGAGGGCCTGCACTTCGGCGAGGACGTCACCGGGGCGACGATCGACCTCTTTGCCACGCAAGGCGGGGACGATGCAGAACGTACAAGTGTTGTTGCAGCCGACGGAAATGGAAACCCATCCGGCATAAGCAGACTCACGCTTTGCCGGCAGCGTCGACGGGAACGCCTCCAATGACTCGAGGATCTCGACCTGCGCCTCTTTGTTGTGCCGCGCGCGTTCGAGCAGCGTCGGCAGTGAGCCGATGTTGTGCGTCCCGAACACGACGTCGACCCATGGCGCCTTCTTGACGACGATGTCGCGGTCCTTCTGCGCCAGACACCCGCCGACGGCGATCTGCATCCCTGGGCGCTCCTGCTTCACGGGCGCCAGATGACTGAGGTTGCCGTACAGCTTGTTATCGGCGTTCTCGCGGACGGCGCAGGTGTTGAAGACAACGAGGTCGGGAGTCGCACCAGGATCGGCTTTGGTGTAGCCCGCGTCTTCGAGGAGTCCGGAGAGACGCTCGGAATCGTGCACGTTCATCTGACAGCCGTAGGTGCGGACCTCGTAGCTGCGATGTTCGGGGGCTGGCGTTTCATCGATCATGCTTGACACGCCTCAGGGTAGCTCATTTGCCTACGTAGACTTGCATCTGCCCAGGTAGAGGGCTTTCATCGCACCGAGCTAGCCTCTGACGATGCAGCATGTCTTGATCATTCACGAGGTGGCGGCGTACCCGGCGTGGAAGGCAATCTTCGACGAGGCTGCGCAGCTGCGCAAAGCCGCCGGCGAAATCAGCTACCGACTGCTCCGCTATGACGACGACGCGAACAACATCGTTCACTTCTCCGAATGGACATCGCTGGACGACGCGCGACGCTTCTTCGAGTCGGCCGAGCTAGCCGAGATCAGGCGGCAAGCCGGTGTGAAGGCGCCCGAGTTCATCTACCTGCACGAGATCGAACGTGGGGTTCTCTAGGCGGTCGAGTTGGAGTTGCTTGCGGTCACGCCGCCGCTCCGGTTGTGACCTCGCTCCCAATTGGTAGCTGCGCGTTTGCGAATGCGGTCGACGACGCATTAACTCTTCCTCGGGGGCGTGTCTGGGAACTGCCCATTTCTATCGACCGGGGAATCGAAATGCGCAGTGCCCGTTCAATTCTGATCGCCGCCGGCATTGCCGGTGTTGCCGCCGTAGCACTCGGCGGCGGAACTTCCTCTGCCGCAACGCCGTTGAGCGGCAACGACTATTGCATTTCGGTGCGCTGATCAACGCCGCATTCGGCGACGACCGCTGGGCCATCACCACCGGGCCAGGCTCGATCTACGCATCCAAGGACGGATGGGTCCACGCCACGGGCGACCAGTTGGTCGCCCAAGCAGTAGCACATCCCGATGGCACCTTATTCCTTCATCTTTGTCGCCCCTGGTGCTGACAAGTACTCGTTCTACGCCACTCAGAACTGGAAGTAGTTCGCGCATCATCGATTAGGACTTCGCAGCCACGCCGGGGAAAAATGTTGGCGATCGACAATTACGACATTGCGATTATCGCGGGAACGGCATTTCTGCTGTTGACCGGAACCATCGTGGTGGTGATCGGACTGCTGCTGCGATCGGCGCGTGATCCCGAAGCTCCACCTGCTGAGGTGAACCGACATCCCCGGCGTCGCTGGATCGTGGCAGCGGGCTGTGTGCTGCTCTGCCTCGGCCTAGCACTGATGGTCGCAGGGTCTTTTCACGAAACATAAACCGACGCATCGTCATCGGCAGCATCGTCATCGGCAGCATCGTCCACGACCAAAGCCCAGCCCTCTTCTCACAAAGCCGCGCCGTCAGAACCACTCGCCGCGCTGAAAATTGGCGACTGTGTGACGATTGCGCTCCCGCAGAGCATTCACGTCGGCGGCTCGACTTTCACGCAACCCGATATCGGATCGCCGATTCCAGGCGACTGCAACTCGTTGACAACCAACTACCGCCTCGTGCAGAAGATGACCTCGAACGAGCGCTGTACAGACGTCCTGGTGAAGACGGAGTACACGCAGTCGAATAGGGAAGGAATCGTCACTGTTCCGACCTTGTGCTTCGCCTTCGACTGGCGCGCCGGAATGTGTTACGACAGAACAAATATCGACGAGCCGATCCAGGTCGCCTGCTCGACGACCGGACCCAACGTCGTTCACGTGACCACGGTATTCACCGACACGCTCTCAGGGACAACTGTCCGCGCGACGAAATGGCTATCGAGCAACCACATGGGACAAGCGGCGGCTTGTCGTCTGCTTGCTCAATCCCCCGAACTGACGCCGGGTCCACTGAGGACTCGCGAGCATCCGTCGTCGCACGTCCGGTGGGGCTACCCACCCGGCCCGAATTAGTCACACGGACGCCCACGATCGCGCGAGCGACGACATGCAAGAGCGCTACCGAACATCACCGTTGGGTGAATTTTCTGCAGTGCCGTCCCATATGTCGATCCAAAAGTCCGGCTTTTGTCTGGATTCCGCATAAGGTCATCGTTTATGACGCAAGCGAAGGATGCGGGTAGTGCAAACGTGCCTGCGATGATCTCCATGCAGTCGGTGGAGAAGCATTTCGGTGACCTGCACGTTCTGCGCGACATCAACATCGAGGTACCGACCGGTCAGGTTGTGATCGTCCTCGGGCCATCCGGTTCCGGAAAGTCGACTCTGTGTCGCACGATCAACCGGCTCGAGCCCATCGACTCGGGGACCATTGCCGTCGACGGACAGGTCCTGCCGTCAGAAGGCAAGAAGTTGGCCGCCTTGCGCGCCGACGTCGGAATGGTCTTCCAGTCGTTCAATCTCTTTGCCCACAAGACCATCCTGCAGAACGTCATGATCGCGCCCATGAAGGTGCGCAAGATGAAGAAGGATGCCGCCCACGAGACAGCGCAGAAGCTGCTCGAACGGGTCGGGATCGCCAACCAGGCGGACAAGTACCCTGCGCAACTTTCCGGTGGTCAGCAGCAACGCGTTGCCATCGCTCGGGCACTAGCGATGAATCCCAAGGTCATGCTCTTCGACGAACCGACCTCGGCACTGGACCCGGAAATGGTTCAAGAAGTGCTGGATGTGATGACCTCGCTGGCACGCGAAGGTATGACGATGCTGGTCGTCACACACGAAATGGGATTTGCGCGGCGGGCCGGCAATCGGGTCATCTTCATGGCCGATGGGCAGATCTTGGAAGACACCGATCCTGAAACGTTCTTCACGAAGCCCGCATCGGATCGAGCCAAGGACTTCCTCGGCAAGATCCTGACGCACTGACTGACTAACTGACGTCGGCGTTGTGGGAATACTTCAAGACATCGAATTCACTCGAGATGGAGGATCTGCATGAGGTTCAGTCGCTCGGTACGTCTGACAATTGGCGTCGCCGCGATCGCGATCGTCGCCACAGCCTGTGGTGGCGGTGAGGAAAAGGATGCTTCGAAAAGCGCTGAGAGTGGCAAGCTGACCGTCGGCATCAAGTACGACCAGCCCGGCCTTGGCCTCCGTAACCCGGACGGCACGTTCAGCGGGTTCGACGTCGAGGTCGCCGAGTACGTCGCCGGAAAACTCGGCGTGCAGCCCGACGGAATCACGTTCAAAGAGGCGCCATCCGGACAGCGCGAGACGCTGATTCAGAACGGCGAGGTCGACTACATTGTCGCGACCTACTCGATCACCGACGCCCGCAAGGAGAAGGTCGGCTTCGCCGGGCCGTATTTCATTGCGGGACAGTCGCTTCTGGTCAAGGCCGATAACACTGACATCACGGGTCCGGAGTCGCTGAACGGCGGCAAGAGGCTGTGCTCCGTCAGTGGTTCGACGCCGGCGCAGAAGGTCAAGGACACCTATGCCAAGGATGTTCAGCTCCAGGAGTTCGACACGTATTCGGCGTGCGTCGAGGCGCTGCGTAACGGCGCGGTCGACGCAGTGACCACCGACGACATCATTCTCGCCGGCTACGCAGCGCAGTATCCCGGCCAGTTGAAGGTTGTCGGCGAGCCGTTCACCACTGAGAAGTACGGCATCGGTCTTGCGAAGGACGACAAGGCCACCCGCGACAAGATCAATGCTGCGATAACCGAGATGATCGCGGACGGGTCGTGGGAGAAGGCGCTCAACGAGACGGTCGGAAAGTCGGGCTACCCGATCCCCGCACCGCCGAAGGTCGAAAGCTACTAGCAGATCCGTCCACGAGTGCGGGACGTCGAGCGTTCGACGTCCCGCACCCGCGGCGACCGAAGGGAGGCACATGGACCTACTGTCGAAATACGACGATCAGTTGCTGGACGCGTTCTGGGCAACTATCAAGCTGACTGTGCTGTCCGCGGTCGGATCGCTGGTTCTCGGCACGATCATCGCGGCCATGCGGGTCTCGCCGATCCCCGTCGCTCGCTGGATCGGCGCGGCGTACGTGACTATCTTCCGCAATACCCCGCTGACCTTGATCATTATCTTTTGCTCGTTCGGCCTGTTCCAGACGATGGGCGTCAAACTGGCTGCCGACAACTCGTCGACGTTCATCGTGGACAACAACTTTCGGCTCGCAGTACTCGGGCTCAGCGTCTACACCGCCGCGTTCGTCTGCGAATCGCTGCGCTCAGGAATCAATACGGTGAATGTCGGCCAGGCGGAAGCCGGTCGCTCACTTGGCCTGACGTTCGCACAGAACCTTCGGCTCATCGTGTTGCCGCAGGCATTTCGTGCGGTGATCGCACCGCTCGGCAGCGTGCTGATCGCGTTGACCAAAAACACCACGGTCGCGTCGGTAATCGGCGTGGCCGAGGCCTCACTGTTGATGAAGAAAATGATCGAGAACGAGGCAGCGATCTTTGTAGTCGGTGGAATATTCGCGCTCGGCTTCGTGGTCCTCACACTGCCGACAGGGCTCTTCTTCGGATACCTGAGCAAACGATTCGAGGTGGCGCGATGAGTTCTCGGGCGACAGTCCTCTACGACGCACCCGGTCCTCGTGCGCGCATTCGAAATCACATCTTGT
>JBBSKP010000092.1:0-18583 GCA_038256175.1 Mycobacteriales bacterium | reverse complement strand
TGCCTCGCGCAACGACAACATGAAGGGGAGCGGACCACAGAGGAACGCCTGCGTGTCAGGGTTCAGCGAGATGTCTGCGAGGTCGGCGCGCCCGAGGCGAACAGAGTCCATCGGATGCAGCGCACCCAGGTCCTCGTACCACCTGTGCACGTCGGCGTTCGGCAGCCGGTCGACCAACTGAGTGAGTTCCGCTCGGTGGGCGTGTCCGGCGATCGATCGGTCGGCGTGTAGCACCGATACCCGGCGAGTGTCCGCGGTGTCGGCGAGGTGGTTGAGCATGCCGATCATCGGAGTGCAGCCGATTCCGGCCGAGGCAAGCAGCAGCGACGAGTCGCCGTCAGGGAGCACAAGATCACCGAAAGGCAGCGTCGTAGTCAGCTCGTCACCTTCGAATGCGTTGCTGTACAAGAAGTTCGACACTTCCCCGGCGGGCGAGACGGAACCGTCCGGCAGTGTGGCCGCAGGCATCCGCTTGACCGTGATTCGCCAATCGGCCGACGTCGGTGCGCCGCACAAGCTGTACTGGCGAATCTGCCGTGCACCGTCGGGGAGTACGACTCCAACCGACACGTACTGACCGGGGCGGAACGAGGGGAGTGGCGTCCCGTCGATGGAGCGCAGTGTGAACGACACGGTGTCGGCGGATTCCTGTGTGCGGTTCCCGACGATGGTCGTGCGCCAAACGTCACCAGGTTCGACGCCGGCGGACTTGTAGAGGTCGGCCTCGAGCGAGATCAGTGTGTTCGCCATCAGCCAATACACCTCGTCCCAGGCGGCGGCGACCGCTGGCGTCACCGCGGCGCCGAGTACCTCGACGATCGCTTCGAAGAGGTGCTTGTGCACTACCCAGTACTGGTCGGCCGTGATGCCGAGTGAGGCGTGCTTGTGGGCGATGCGGGACAGGATCAAGTCGGTCCGGGCCTGGTCTGGGTCGAGCTGCAGCGTGGCGAACGCCGCGATCGCGCCGCCCAGCGCCTTCTGCTGTTCGCCTTGACTCTGGTTTCCTCGGTTGAAGAGATCGCGTTCCAACTCGGGATGAGCCGCAAACATCTTGCGGTAGAACAGCTCTGTGATATCTCCGAGCGCAGCTCCCACGGCGGGAAGCGTGGCGCGGACGATCTCTGTGGATGGTGTCGAAAGCATGAGCTTTGTCCGTTCCTCGGGTTGAGCGTTTATGCGGTTTGTGAGCGTGCGCTGAGTGTCAGCAGCACTGTCTTTGTCGGCTGTGCGGTCAGCTCGGCGATGGTCAACGAGTCCAGGGACTCATAAAACGATTCCTGTGCGCGGCGTAGCGCCCCCCGGAGTCGGCAGCCGTTGCGCAGCGGGCACGGTTGGTCTCCCTCGCATGTGACGACCTCTTCGTTGCCTTCGAGGCGTCGAGCGAGCCATCCCACCGACGCCGCACGGCCGAGGTCGGTGATCGCAAGTCCGCCGCCGCGTCCGCGTCGCGTGGTGACGACGCCGAGCTCGCTCAGTCGGGTGACCACCTTCGCAGTGTGGGTATAGGAGATGCCCATCTGCTCGGCGATCAGCCGCGTTCCCGGCAACTCGTCGCCTTCGGCAACAGCGAGCCGCATGACGACTCGAAGTCCGAGATCGGTGAACCGGGTGAGCTGCATGAGGGCGACTGTAGTTTAATTGGTATCTGCGATGCCAATTATGTGATGGAGGTCGCGACGCTCGAACGGGTAGCGGAAGTTTAAGAGGCGCCCTCTCCCGTGGGCGGGCAGGCCGAGAGAGGGCGCCTACGGGCGCAGCGGTCGAGCTGCGCCCGCGCTCCAGCGGGCAATGTCGGATGTCCGCTGGATTTCCCGGTCCGAACCGAGGGTCGTGCGCTTCGGATCGGGATATCTTGTTGCAGAACAACTATCGCGCTTTTAGCCGCAGTGTTCTGTCCGCCGATCGGTGGATTCAGCGGTTGAATCCGTTGTCCCCCAATTGGGGGATACTGCCGACGAGCACGTCGCGTTGCTCGGTCATGACCGCCCGTATCGCCTGCACCACGGCGGCCACCTCGGGGCGGCGCAACGTTTCGGTGCGCGCCACCAGCCAGTAACTCAGCTGGACCGCGACGGCTTCCGGCAGGATGCGGACAAGATCGTCGTGCCGGTCGGCCATGAAGCAGGGCAGCAAGCCGATTCCGGCGGCTGTGCGCGTCGCCTCGACATGCACGAACACGTTCGTCGACGTCACGGAGCGGCGCATCATCGGCGCGAAACTCGGTGCGAGATCCAGATCGTCCACCTGCAGCATCGAATCTATGAAGTAGACGAGGGGATGGCCGGC
The DNA here is from genome assembly GCA_038256175.1 of Mycobacteriales bacterium. Lineage (GTDB taxonomy): Bacteria > Actinomycetota > Actinomycetes > Mycobacteriales > Mycobacteriaceae > Antrihabitans. Next base: position 16,297 of record JBBSKP010000092.1, on the reverse strand, counting down.
GAGGTCCTCGACGCGAGTCGGTTCCGCGTTATCGCGCAGGTAGCTGCGTGCCGCGTACAGGCCGAGCCGGTAGTCGCCGAGAGGGTGTGCCTCGGCCCGGTGCACCTGCGGTTCGCCGACGACGATTTCCAGATCGAGGCCGGAGCGGTGTTGCGACGCTCGGCGCGTGGTCGCGACAACCTCGACCGTGACCTTCGGGTGGGTGCGTTGGACTCGCGCGGCGGCGGGTGCGGCGATGTATGTGCATTGATACTCGGGAACACTGATGTGTGTGCCAGGCCACAACTGCGCACGGCGACAACTGCGGTCACAAAGGAGATTAGATGTCTGTCGAAGCGCGCGCCCGGGACGATGATCGAGGGTCACAACGAGTGCCGGCTGGGCTGCGGAAGGTCGTCGCGGCATCGATGGCCGGCACCGTCGTCGAATGGTACGAGTTCTTTCTGTACGGCACCGCCGCCACGCTCGTCTTCAGCAAGGTGTTCTTCTCCCCGGATACGAGCGACCTCGACGCGATCCTCGCAGCGTTCGTCACCTACGCCGTCGGTTTCGCAGCACGGCCGATCGGCGGGATCGTCTTCGGACACTTCGGCGACAAGTACGGGCGAAAGAAGCTGCTACAGCTCAGCCTCGTGCTGGTCGGCAGCGCGACGTTCTTGATGGGGTGTCTCCCGACGTTCCACCAAATCGGCTACTGGGCACCCGCCATGCTCGTCACCCTGCGATTCATCCAAGGCTTCGCTGTCGGTGGCGAATGGGGCGGGGCGGTGCTCCTCGTCGCCGAGCACAGCCCGGACAAGAGCCGCGGATTCTGGGCCAGCTGGCCGCAGGCCGGTGTGCCCGCAGGAAACCTGCTTGCGACGGTCGTGTTGCTGGTACTGACGTCGACGTTGTCGGATGCGGCGTTCCTCAGCTGGGGTTGGCGCGTCGCCTTCTGGCTGTCCGCGGTCATCGTCTTCGTCGGCTACTACATCCGGACCAAGGTCACCGATGCGCCGATCTTCCTCGAGGCGCAGCAGCAGGCCGAGCAGATCAGGGCGGCGTCCTACGGTGTCGTCGAAGTGATCAAGCGGTATCCGCGCGGTGTCTTCACCGCAATGGGACTGAGGTTCGGTGAGAACGTCATGTACTACCTGGTCGTCACATTCACGATCACGTACCTCAAGGTCGAGGTCGGTACCGACACCAAGACGATCCTGTGGTGGATGCTCGCCGCGCACGCTGTGCACTTCGCGGTGATTCCGCTGGTCGGACGGCTATCGGATCGAGTCGGCCGCAGACCCGTTTACCTCGCTGGTGCGTTGACGGCCGGCACCTGGGGGTTCTTCGCTTTCCCGATGATGAACAGCGGCCACAACTTCGTGATCATGCTCGCCATCATCATCGGCCTCGTGTTCCACGCGTTCATGTATGCGACGCAGCCGGCGATAATGGCCGAGATGTTCCCGACGCGCATGCGGTATTCCGGTGTGTCGCTCGGCTATCAGGTCACCTCGATCGTTGCAGGCTCGCTTGCGCCCATCATCGCGGTTCGCTTGCTCGACCGCTACAACTCGTCGGTGCCGATCGCGTGGTACCTCGCCGCTGCCTCGGCGATAACCGTTGTCGCCGTGTTGATATCGCGTGAAACCAAGGGTCTGTCCTTGGAGTCACTCGATGTCGCAGACGCGAAAGCTATTGCTACCGAAAACGAACTGGCCAAGGTCGGCTTGCGATGACCGACCTGACCGGGCGGACCGCCCTCGTCACCGGTGGAGCGAGCGGTATCGGCGCGGCCTGTGCGAGATTCCTTGCAGCACGAGGTGCGTATGTTCGGGTTGCCGACATCGACGAGACGGGTGCGAAGTCGCTTGCCGCCGACATCGGGGGAGAGGCATGGCACGTCGACCTTGTCGACGTGGACGCTCTCGAAAACCTCGATCTCGATACGGACATCCTCGTGAACAACGCGGGAATCCAAACTGTCGCTCCGATAGTCGATTTCGATCCATCGAGGTTCCGAGAGATCATGACGCCGATGGTCGAAGCGCCATTCCTCCTTGTCCGCGCGGCACTGCCGAAGATGTACGAGCGGAGCTTCGGACGAATCGTGAACATATCCTCGGTGCACGGATTGCGCGCATCCGAATTCAAGGTTGCTTACGTCACGGCCAAACATGCGCTCGAAGGTCTCTCGAAAGTGACTGCCCTCGAAGGCGGTTCGCGAGGTGTGACCAGCAACTGCGTCAACCCCGGATATGTGCGCACACCACTTGTGGAGAACCAGATAGCCGATCAGGCTCGGATACACGGCATTTCGGAAAGCGAGGTGCTCGAACGAGTCCTCCTGACCGAGAGCGCCGTCAAGCGCCTTGTCGAGCCGGCGGAGGTGGCGTCGCTGGTCAGATGGTTGGCGGGTGCTGACGCGGCAATGGTGACTGGCGCGTCCTACACGATGGATGGCGGTTGGTCTGCGCGGTAAGTGCCGCTCGTCGGATCGTGCGCTCGTAGGATCGAAGAAGTGCTCGCGTTCGTGAGCGTCGAAGGGCAAGGTGCGGTGTGGTCACTCCCGAAGAAGCCATCGAAGCAGTACACGAGTTCGGCGGCGAGCATCCCGGCTACCGTGCGCTGCACGCCAAGGGGTCCATGTTCCACGGCACGTTCACGGCGAACCCCGAGGCGTCGACGCTGTCCCGCGCCGTGCACCTCGACGGGCGGACGGTCCCCGCGCTCATCAGGTTTTCCAATGGCGCCCCCGAGCCCGACCAGGCGGACAACAAACCGGGAGTGCGGGGGATGGCGGTGAAGCTGTCGTTGCCCGACGGCACGACGACGGACATCTCCGCGCAAACGGCTCGGCTGTTCACGTCGAGCACGCCAGAGGGCTTCGTCGAGTTCCTGCGTGCGGCGAAACCGAGCGCCGCCGCCGGGTACCGCCTGGCGAAGTGGGCTGCGCAGAATCCTGAGGTGTTTCGCGGGTTGCGCCAGAATGCGGTCACAATCAAGATCCCGGCCAGCTACGCGACGGTGCAGTACCACGCCCTGCACGCTTTCCGGTTCATCGATGCAGACGGTGGCTCGAAATACATTCGCTACCACTGGATCCCCGAGGCAGGCGAGGACTTTCTCTCGTTGCTCACCGCCAGATCGAAGGACCGCGAACTCCTGACCGATGAGCTGCACTCCAGGCTCGCCAACGGTCCGGTCCGGTTCCAGCTGCACGTACAAATCGCGGGGCCAGACGACTCGACAGTCGACCCATCCGCGCCATGGGCCAACGACGACACCGTCGCCATCGGCGAACTGGCCATCACCGGGGTCGAGACCGAGCGCGAACATGACGGCGATATCGTCGTGTTCGATCCGCTACGGGTCACCGACGGCATCGAGGCCTCAGACGATCCGATCCTGCATTTCCGTAGCTACGCATACTCGGTATCGGTGCTGGCTCGTAGCGGTGTGAACCGAGGACCGGAGGCACCGTAGCTGGCTATTCGAGGTGTACCGCCGACTTCACTGTGTGCACGATCGAGCGCGCAATCATGAATGCGAGGGCGGCGCCCGTGAGCGCGGTCACGACGAGCCATTCGGCGTAATTGTCGGTGCGTGCCGGAGGGATCGCCGTGTCGTTGGTCGCCGTGTTGTTGTCGGAGACGACGACGGTCGCGAGGTTGCCCGTCGACAACGAACCGACCGCGCATGCTGTGAATGCGTCGCCTGCCGTCGCGTCGAGCGTGCAGCTCATTGCGGCAGGAACGCTGGGATCCGATCCCGCGAGTCGAAGTCCTACCGAGTAGCGGCCGGGCGGGATACGCAGGTATGCACTGACATCTCCATACTCGACATTCGGCAGAAACAGCGTCTGCGAGTCGTGCTCGACATTGGTCAGGTAGATATCCAGAGCAGGTGCATCCGGCGAGAAATGACCCGCCCTGACTTCCGCGGCCGCTTCGCCTGCAGCCGGGCCGGCATTGCCGGACGGTGCGCCGCAGACGCCTAGCGCGACGATGCAGCCCAACGCGGTCGCGAATGCTCCGATTCGGCGACGTATCGGTACCGACCTGCGCCCATAACGGCGATCGGTTAAGCGTCGATGCATCGTTGCACTGCCCACCCGGGCCCGCTCATGTCGTCCGTCGGAGCGGCGAACGGTCACCGATGCCCGTCCACGCAAGATACCGCGTGAGCTGGGGCTCAACAAGCAAAATGCGCGGATCACCGGCACCGCGAATGCTGCCCGTATTTCGATCGCGCTGGATTTAAGTCGTGACTGAAATCGAAGATTGGGTTCGGATGGTGGGGGCGGCAACCATCCGGTCACCGCGATGTCCGGATGCACGCTTCGCACCGATGACAGCACTACCCGGTAGACGCCAAGGCGTCGACGCGAACAGCAAGGGACAGTATGAGTTTGGGAATACGCGCGATCCGTCGTGGCTTGGCTACCGCTGCTGTTTTCGCGGTCGCCGCCCTCGGCGTGGGACCGGTTGCGAGCGCGGATTCAGCCGTTCCGCTCAATGGACTGTTCGCTCTCTCGCCTGGAGTGTGCTCGGGCGGCTCGGTGAGCGGCTCCTTCTTCAGGATGATCCTGCCGACCGGCAATGCAAACGGGCCGTTCCTGTCCAACAGCGACTCGTCGTGCTCAGATCAAAGTGTCACGCCGCTCTCAGCGGGCAGTGACGGTGGATTGGTCAGCGGCAGTTATCAACCGCAGCCCGCGCAAGCCTTCGACGGTAACGGGAACGCGACGTCGGGCAGCGTCACGACTCCTGTGCGGTTCTACGGCGTCGGCTTCGCGACGGGTACCAATCCCACCGATCCGCAAACAGGATCGGGCACGGCAGTACCGCAGATCATTGCTACCGGTACGGCACTGAGCGGAGATCTGAGCAGTCTCGGCGTGACCTGGAACAATCAGGTGTTCAACCAGGGCGCGCCCAAACCGGGCGGCGGCCTCCCTGGCAAGACGAGCCCGATCCGCGGCACCATCGATCCGGCCAGCGGCAACTTCGTCATTGAATGGACCAGCCAAATTGTCGGTGGGCCGTTCAACAACTTCACCGGCTTGTGGCACCTCGCCGGCCAATATCGTGGCGGTACGGCCTTGGCCTCTGCTCCGGTAGCGGCACCCGCGGCACCGGCTCCCGCCGCGCCGGCCGCGCCGGCACCAGTCGCACCCGAAGCGGCCGTTGCGCCGGCGCAGGCTGCCGCGACCAATGCGGCAACGGCAGCAGATCCGACGTTGACCGCGAAGACGATCGACCTGCCGCGCGGGAGGGACCTGCCGGTATGGGTGATTCCGTTGCTCGTTGTCGTCGGATTGCTCGGGGTCGCGCTCTTCTTCAACGCCGACCGTATCGCCGGTCGAAGGAAGAACTAGTGGTCGCGTCGCCGGCCAGATCGACTGTTGCCGTGTCGGACTCGGGTCTTCCTGCTTACGGTGACCACGTCTCGTCGCATGCAGAGGAAGCCGCGGCACACCGACGGGGTGGACCGCGCTGGCCCTATCTGGCGGTGATCGGGATCGGCGTCGCACTCGTCGTAGTTCCGCTGCTATTGGGGATGTTCAACCGGGCTGCGCAGGGCCAGCAGATGATTGCCACGTTCGCGCCGTATATGTCGCACGAGCAGGTGGACAGTTTCCGCGCAGACCTCGGGGTTGTCGAGAGCGCCCGCCAGAATGTTCTTGCGGTGCAGGCGAATGGGCAAACGCCGACGGGGCAGTATCCGTATGTCGACGGGCTGGTTCGCGATTACCCGAGCATCGATCGAGACATGTCGAACATGCTCGATTCGATGTCGGCAAACATCGACAACTTCTGGCAGCTTGCGGCGTTGCCACCGTTCGGTCTGTTGCCGTGGTTCTTCGCGTTGCCGGGGCTCGTAATTGTGATCGCCGGTGTGCTCGGCTTGCGGCGGAGCGGGCGGGGCAAACGAACACCCGTGGTGTGGAGCGTGATCGGGCTTCTCGCGTTCGGCCTCGTCGCGGCGCCGTTCGCGTTCGGGATATTTGCGAAGGCTCCTGCTGGCAGCCCTCTGATCGAAGACTTCCGTCCGCTATTGACGCACGAGCAAGTGCGAAAGGTGCAGGGCTACTTCGTTACTCTCGCCGGCGGTCAAGGCGAACTGAACAGTCGCTACACAAAGGGCATCCTCGCCGAACATCCAGACGCGAATGTCGCCGAGATCGGCACACTCGAACAGCGCTGGCAGCCGATGACATCGGAGTTCGCGGGGCTGATCGGCGTAATGAACGACAACGTCGGAAACTTCGCCGCAGTTGCAGCGCTGAACGACACGACGACGCCGCTCGGATTTGCGGCATTCGACGAATTCGGCTGGTTCTTCATCGTTCCAGGAGTGCTCATCGCGCTGATCGTCGGTCTTGGGCCGATTCGGGCATCGCAGTTGCGTAAGGGAGACACATGATGCGAACGAAGATCTTGGTTGCGGCACTTGCCGCGATGACAGTGCTTGTTGGACCCGGTTGTTCCAGTGGGGAATCGGATACCAAATCGGATGCCGTCACGCCGGAAGAATTGATCGGGCTGTTCCGGTTCACGCCGGGCACCGTCGAGGGTGGCGTGGTCTCCGGGACCTGGTTCCGGATGGTCCAGCCTGGCGGAACGGTCGAAGCCGGACCGTACATGCCGAACGGCGATTCGGCCGTCCCGGGCGGCGAAGCAACCCTCCTCGAGCCGGGTTCTGAGGGTGGGTTGCGCAGCGGCGGATACCAGTCGGAGCCCAATCCGGCTTTCGCGGAGGGGAATTCGCTCGCGGGATCCATAACCAAGCCGACCAAATTCTTCGCGGTCGAGTTCGGTACCTCGACCAACGCAGTCGATCCACAGACCCAACGGTCGGTGGCGGTTCCATCGGTGGTGAACAAGGGCGGCGAACTCACCGCGAACCTCTCCGCGTGGGGTGCCTCGTGGAACAACCAGGAGTTCAATCAGGGCGCACCCAAGCCGCCGGAGAAAGAGGGTGCCCAGGTTCCGGGCGCCGCCCAGGTGAAACAAGTCTGGGACTGGGTATCGCAAAAGTGGCTGAATCTGCCCAAGGACGTTGCGGGCGAGGGCCCCTCGGCGACGGGAACCTACGACGCCGACACCAAGAAGTTCACCCTGCAATGGACGAGCCTGATCGTCGGTGGACCGTTCAATGGATTTACCGGCGTCTGGCACCTCGAGGGTGACTTCGAGCCAGGTGATGCGGCGCCCGGTGCCGCGCCACCGCAGGCCGGCGCAGGCGGCTGAACGAACACGTGAACACCGAAGAAGGAAGCAATGACCAACGTATCTCCCACGCCTCGTGCAGGTTTGGCCGGCACTATTCGCATCGTTGCCGCACTCGCGGTGATCGGCAGTTCGGTCGCGGTGACGGCCCTGACAGTCGAGCGCGGTGATCAGGTAGCAGTTGTCGTTCCGCAGGCCCAAATCGCTCCGGCACCTGCCCCCGCCCCACCGGCTGCGTCCGTGGCTCCGGCGGCACCTGTCCCTGCGGCTCCTGCGCCGCCGGCGTCGGTGCCCATCGGAACCGGACCTTCTCGTGCAGTCCCGCTGGGAACGGGTGTCGCACCGGGTGCCGCTGTGCCAGCCGGAGTGACGCCGGGCAGCCCGAACACGACCGTGCCGCTCGGCACCACTGCGCCTGGAACCGGTAGTCCGTTCGCGGCGCTACCGAAGAACACGCAGCCGCCGTGCACACTCGGCTGGCCGGCGCCCCGGAAGCAGGGCGGGCTTGCGTCCTTGATCGGACTCGCGCCATTGGCCGGGCCGTTCTCGTCGGAGGCATTCGCGCTCGGCTCGGTGTATCAGCCGATCTTGCAACTCGCAGGACCCGTGCTCGCTGAGATCGCCCCTGTGATCGCGCAATACCAGCCGCTGATCGACCCGATCATCAAGAACGTCCAGGATGTGGAAGCAGTTGTGCTGGAGGCGATCCTGCCGTACTACGGTCCCTATCGCGGGCAGCTTATTGCCGCGGAAGGCGAGCTGGCGAAGGTGCTCGCGCCGATCCTCGATCGGGTCTACAACAGTGAAACCGCATCGTGCCTCGTTGCATGGCAGGGCCAAGTTATCGAGCAGGCCAAGGGCGGCAAGATCACCGTCGCTTCGCTCGCCCGTCCCGGAACTGTCGTCGAATTGGGGCCGGAGCGGTAAGTGTCGATCCTGTGAAGCAATAACCCCGCTGAGCGGGGAAAAAGCTACACAAGACCGGTAGGGTCGAATACCGTGGCCTGCTGCGGATCGGCGAGGCGCCGGGTGCTGTACCTCACTCGAAGCGAACTCGCTCGTCGATGGAGCACGCTCAGCCGCGGCGAGTTCTACGGGCTGTTCCCCGACTATGCGCTCGGCACCTTGGCCGACCGCAATCACGTTGTCATGCGGGATCTCTCGGGTTTGCCTCCGGCGTAACTCGGAAATCGATTCTGGATTTGCTCCGCGGTCAAACCGAAGTCCTCGAGGGTGTACTTGTGTGCAGGTTTCCTGTCGCCCGTGCGGCTTTCGGCGTGCATTGCGGCCATCGCGGCGAGCGAGTCCTGGCCGAGCGGAAGTGCAAAGCGTTCGTAGATGTTGGACACGGTGCCGAGCGGATCGCGCACGAAGTCGTGGTAGTCGACATCGTGGAACTGGTCGGGGTTGTACCGAGCTCGTGCCGCTGTGAATGTGTCGAGACCGCGGCTCCAGAGTTCGAGTTGACTCTGCCCGATCACCTTGCCACGGAATCGATCCGACCAACCTGCGGTGGCTTGTTCGGAGAGGCTGCACGTCGACGGAATCGCGGTCTGCGGCGGGCGGTGCGTTTGAATCACGAGCGCATCGGGGTAGACCTTCATCAACTCGTCGAGTGCGAAGAGATGGCTCGGATTCTTCAACACCCAGCGGCGATCCCGGTCGGGGAGGCCGATGAGCTGCAGGTTACGACGGTGGCGCGCATAGGCATTGGTCCAGTCCTGACCGGCAAGCCACTCCGAATACGTCGGCAGGTGCGCCAGGCATTCATAGGAAATCGACTTCATCGACTGGCGAAGCAGCTGCCAGCACTCCTCGACCTCGGCAGCCGACATGTAGTGCACGCCCATGAATTCGGGGCTCTCGATGTGGTGTCGGCTGAAGCCCTCCTCGATCCGGCTGAAGATCGGATTCGATTCCCACGTGTCCCGTGGTGGTCGTGGCTGCGGAAACTCGGTGAGCCACAGCTCTAGTCCTTGATGAGCGGGATCTGCGGTGAGCAACCGGTGTAGCGCAGTTGTGCCGGTGCGGGGGAGTCCTGTGACGAAGATCGGTCGCTCGATCGCCACATCGGCATGCTCCGGATGCGCGCGGAATGCGGCTTCGCTGAGTGAGCGCGCAACCAATGCGCCGCGAAGGAATGCGCGAGCAACCTTGCGGCCGTACGGAGTCAGCTCCGCCTCGCGATGGTATGAATCCAGCAGGACTTCGAGCCCCTCCAGATAGTCGGGATCGCCGAAGTCAGTGAGTCCGGTGATCTTTGTCGCGGACTCGTGCAGGTCCTCGACCGTTCCAACATTCGTGCGCTCGGTCATGTGATCTCCATGTCAGTGGTGGAATTCGCCGCAGTTGACGTCGAGGCATTGCCCGGTGATCGCATTTGCCATCGATGAGGCGAGGAAAACCACCGCGTCGGCAATTTCCGTGGTCTCGGGCAGCCGCTTCAGGTCGGTCTTGGCGGCGGTGAACTCGTAGATCTGCTCGATTGATGTGCCGTACTTTTCGGCCTGATGCGCGAAGTACTTCTTCAGGTTCTCGCCCCAGATGTAGCCGGGGGCAACCGAATTGACACGTATACCGCTTGGGCCCAGCTCGGTGGCCAGCGATTGCGACATCGCGAGAAGCGCCGATTTGGCAATCTTGTAGCTGCCGTAGCGCTCTTGCGAATGCCGAAGGACCATCGAGTTGATGTTCACGACGGCACCCTTGCTTTCTGTCAGCGCGGGTGTGAACAGCTGAGTGAGCCGTAAGGCGCTCAACACGGTCAGCTCGAAGCTCGCGCGGACATGCTGGAAGTCGGTGCGCGCCAAGGGCTTCATTGCTGGGATCGAGAACGCATTGTTTACGAGGACGTCGACACGGCCGTACGCCTGCATTGCGGTGTCGGCGAGTTGCGCAGCGGAGTCTTCGTCAGTGATGTCCGTGGGCACGGTGATGGCACGGCGGCCGAGATCGGTGACCGCTTTCGCAACTTCATCGAGCCGGGTCTGGGTTCGCGCGGCGAGCACCAGGTCGGCACCGGATTCGGCACATCGAATTGCCAGTGCCTGCCCCAGACCGGGGCCTACACCGGACACGACGACGACGCGATCTTGCAGCAGCGCAGGTATGGTCATCGCGCGTCAGCCCAACATTCGATTCGCGATCGCGGCCTGCCGGGCCGCAATGCGTGCGCGGAAGTCTTCCGGCGAGATCGTGTTCTGTTCGTAGAACGGCAAAGTCTTTGCGATGCTGTCGAAGTCGATCACTTCTACCTGTGGACCGTCCGCCGGAGTCAGGGGATTGTCGACGCGCTGCCAACGGAATTGCAAGTAACCCCGCGCATGCCCGACGGTCTCGATCCAGTTCGCCACACCGGGATTGCGCTCACTGACGACCAGTCGGATGTTGCCGTCCGGATCGACTTGGGCTTGAGTGGCATTGAGCGACGTTTGATGATTGATGTAGTCCAGCGAGATGTACCACAGGCTGCCGAGTTGAAAACCCTGGTACGGCACATCGGCTTTCGGGATGGTGATGATGATCGCCTGGTCGTCGGTCAGTTCGTAATGCCCGGCGGAGGAATACTGCGTAGCGAGACCGCCTGGCGTCAGGCGCGGTTCGGTCATCGTGTTTACCGGCAGGTTGAGGTAAAACCATTCCGGAAACTGCAGCCACGTCTGTACCCGGCTGACCAGGCCCTTTCCTGCGCGCGCGAACCTGCGCTCGACGCTGTCGCGTTCGAGGGGAGCCGGTGCCACGCCCTCGGCCTCGACGCGTTGAATGCGAATCGTTCCGCGCTGCTGGGACCAGTCGCTGTACACCTCGCGAACGACCAGTTGTGCCGATCCCGGAGCAAGCATGTAGTAGTTGGGGCGGCCGTTCGGGGCGTCGGGTCCGAATCGGATTTCGAATGACCCGTCCGCTGCGATCTCGAAGTCGCGATCGTCGAACGCGGTCACGCTGCCGGGTACGTTCGCCGCGGTGTAATTGCCGTTCAGCACCTGAAAGCTGAGATCTGCTGTGCTGCCACGAGTTCCGGATACGACGTACTCCTCGTCCGCGTTGATGCGGGCGCCGAAGTAGAGGGTGTCCGGGTTGTCGAGCCCCATCTTCATGTAGGGACCTGTGCCCTGGATGAAGGTGGGATGGCTCTTTTCGGATGCCCACGCTGCGTGAGTGGTCGCGAGAATTCCGCCGGCGAGGTACTGGTATCCCTCGAGGAGGTCTTGTTCGGTTCGGATGTGGGCAGCGGCCTCGATCAGCTTCTCCGCCTCGGCGATGGCTTGGGTGAACGGATCGGTCAGCAAGGCCGGCTCCTATGCAAATAGGCAGTGGTACAAATATGTACCCATATGGTAGATATTGTGGATTGAGAATAGAACGTGTTCTAGGGAGCGGTCAAATGTCAGTCCTCGACGACGCAGTTCCGACGTCCAATGGCCGGCGGTCGCCACCGACGGAACGGGTTATCCAAGTGCTCGACTTCCTTGTTGCGCGCAAGGACCGCCGCTTCGGACTTTCCGAACTTGCGCGCAAGCTCGAGATCAGTAAGCCAACCTGCCTCGGCATCGTCACTGCCCTGGTGAACGGGGGCTACCTGACGCGGGATCCGGTCGAGAAGACCTACGGACTTGGGCCGGCGCTCATCGCTGCGGGCCGCGCCGCGCAGGAAGGCTTTGCCGTCGGACCGATCGCGCGCAGGCACCTGACCGAATTGAGCGACCGTTTTGGGACGACGTGCACCGCGTCGACCGTGGTCGGCGACCAGATCACCATCCTCGAGCTGACGGCACCGCCGGGCGTGACGCCAACCGCGAAGGTCGGGCAGGTCTATCCCTTCGCGCCTCCCGTCGGCCTGATGTACGTCTTGTGGAGCTCCGATCAGGATCTCGAGGCCTGGCTCGCGAGAGAGCCTGCGCTGCCGGTCCGCTATGACCGCGATCGGTTGCGCCGGGTTGTAGAGCGGTGCCGGACCGACGGTTATCTGGTGGAGACGCTCAGTGCGATGGGTCAGCGCTTGCATTCCGCCATGGCCGGGGTCGCAACGCACGAACTTCCGCCCGAACTGCGAAAGCTGCTGGGGGAGATGGTGTCCAGCCTCGGTGAGCGGGTCCATCTAGGCGAACCGGACGAAGGCGGCCAGGGGCACCCGGTCAATCTCATCGCTGCGCCAACCTATGACGCCGACGCGCGCCAGGCCCTCGTGCTGACCCTGTATGTAGGTGCGTCCATTGGGAGCGACGCCATCGAGGCTCGTGGTGCCGCGCTCATCGAAGCGGCCCAGGCGATCACCGACGAGGTGGGTGGACGGTACCCAGGAGCGCGTCGAGCAGTGGACACATTGACGAGCGGCTAGAACACGTTCTACTCTGAGAACAGTAAATCTACCGGCTCGGTCCAAATATGTACCTCGTAAACTTCGGAGGATTCCGGCAATGACCCCGACGAAATCGCCACCCTCGTATGAGCTGTCGCATCTAGGTGCGCTCGAAGCCGAGGCGGTGCACATCTTCCGCGAGGTAGCTGCACAATTCGAGCGTCCAGGCCTACTGTTCTCGGGCGGCAAGGACTCGGTGGTGATGCTGCACGTCGCCGCCAAGGCGTTCTGGCCCGCACCGGTTCCCTTTCCCGTGATGCATATCGACACCGGCGAGAACTTCGACGAGGTGATCGAGTTTCGCGACAGCGCAGTCGCGCGGCTCGGCGTGCGGCTTGTGGTGTCGAGCGTCCAGGACGACATCGACGCCGGACGCGTGACCGAGGAACGTGGCCCCCGGGCCAGTCGGAATCGGCTCCAGACAGCAGCGCTACTACGCGGAATCGCGGAGAACGGTTTCGATGCGGTGTTCGGCGGAGCGCGCCGGGACGAGGAGAAGGCGCGCGCGAAGGAGCGAGTGTTCAGCTTCAGAGATGAATTCGGACAATGGGATCCGCGTGCGCAGCGCCCCGAGCTGTGGAGCCTGTACAACGGGCGGCACCGCAAGGGCGAACACATTCGAGTGTTCCCACTGTCGAACTGGACCGAACTCGATATCTGGCAGTACATCCAAGCCGAGCAGATCGAGCTGCCGTCGATCTACTACGCGCATCGCCGGATGGTGGTTCCGCGAGACGGAATGCTCTTGGCGCACAACCGATTCCTGACTTTGCTGCCCGACGACTCGCCCCATGAAGCCATGGTTCGCTTCCGGACGGTCGGCGACGCGACCTGCACTGGTTGCGTCGAGTCATCGGCCGCGACGCCCGAGGAAGTCGTCGACGAGGTCGCCGCGAGCCGTATTACCGAGCGCGGCGCGACCCGCGCGGACGACAGAATCTCGGAAGCCGGCATGGAAGACCGCAAGAAGGAAGGGTACTTCTGATGAGCGCCAACAGATCTGCGCTACTTCGGGTCGCCACGGCGGGCAGCGTCGACGACGGAAAGTCGACACTCATCGGCCGGCTGCTGTACGACTCGAAGTCCATCTTCGAGGATCAGCTCGAAGCGGTGGAGCGCACCAGCCACGAGCGCGGCGACGAGTACGCCAACCTTGCGTTGCTCACCGACGGCTTGCGCGCCGAACGCGAGCAGGGCATCACCATCGACGTGGCGCACCGCTATTTCGCCACACCCAATCGCAAGTTCATCATCGCGGATACGCCTGGGCACGAGCAGTACACCCGCAACATGGTGACGGGTGCGTCGACAGCGGACGTCGCGTTGATCCTGATCGACGCCCGAAAAGGCGTGCTGGAGCAGACTCGCCGACACGCCTTCATCGCCAGCTTGTTGGGCATCCCGCATATTGCGTTGTGTATCAACAAGATGGATCTCGTTGACTGGTCGCAAGCGCGCTTCGACGAGATCAAGGAGGAGTTCCGGCAGTTCGCCATGAAGCTCGATGTGCACGACCTGACCTTTGTTCCGGTCTCGGCGCTACTCGGCGACAACATCGTCGAGCGAAGCACCAGCATGCCGTGGTACGACGGCGGTTCGTTGCTGCACTACCTCGAACAGGTGCACATTGCGTCCGATCGAAATCTGATCGATGCGCGGTTCCCGGTGCAGTACGTCATCAGGCCGCAACAGCAGAGCGATGCCGAACTCCACGACTTCAGGGGATACGCGGGCACCATCGCGAGCGGCGTATTCAAGCCGGGCGATGAAGTGGTCGCTCTCCCTTCGGGTTTCACCACCACCGTGAAAGCCGTGTGGGGTCCGGGCGGTGCTCCGATCGAGGAGGCGTTCGCGCCGGCCGCGGTCTGCCTGGAGCTGACCGACAATCTCGACGTCAGCCGCGGGGACGTGCTGTGCCGACCCAACAACCGTCCGTTGGTCGGTCAGGAAATCGACGCGATGGTGTGCTGGTTCTCCGATCAGGCGACGTTGTCGAAAGACGCGCGATACACGATGTTGCACACGACCAAGGCAACTCGTGCTCAGGTGGTGCGCCTGGACTACCGACTCGACGTGAATTCGCTGCACCGCGACGAATCAGCGGAGTCCTTGTCGCTCAACGAGATCGGCCGAGTGCAGCTGAAGGTGCAGCATCCCTTGCTGTTCGACGCCTACCGCCGCAATCGCGTCACCGGCAGCTTCATCCTCGTCGACGAGTCGACGAACAACACCGTCGCTGCCGGCATGATCACTGGACCGACGTTGACAGCGTCGAAGGTCGTCTGGCATACCGCCGCTGTCGGTCGCAACGAGCGAGCGACGCGCGGCGCAACGGTGTGGCTGACGGGTCTGTCCGCAAGCGGAAAGTCGACCGTTGCAGTCGAATTGGAACGACGTCTCGTGGCAGCCGGCCGACCCGCCTACCGCCTCGATGGCGATAACCTGCGGCACGGTCTCAACTCCGACCTCGGGTTCAGCGCAGCCGACCGGGCTGAGAACGTGCGCAGGGTTGGTGCTGTCGCACAGTTGATCGCAGATTCCGGCGTGGTTGCCGTCGCGTCGTTGATCAGTCCCTACCGCGCGGACCGCGACATGGTCAGGGCTGCGCATGTGGAGGCCGGGCTGCCGTTCGTCGAGGTGTTCATCGATACGCCCGTCGAGGTGTGCGAACAGCGCGATCCGAAGGGGATGTACGCCAAGGCTCGGGCGGGAGAGATCACGGGATTCACCGGCGTCGACGATCCGTATGAGGTGCCGGAGCAGGCCGAGTTGGTGTTGCGCCCCGAAGATGGCGACCCGATCGCACAAGCCGCGCACATCATGGAGTATCTGGGGTTATGACTTCAGATATGAACGACGCGCGCCTCGCGGCCGAACTGGCCGCTGAGGCCGGTGAGCTGTTGTTGACCCTGCGCGACACCGAGCAGGACGTACTCGACGGCAAGGCGCTCGGGCGCAAGGGTGACCAGCTGTCCAATGTGTTATTGCTCGAACGGCTTTCAGTCGAACGACCCGCCGACTCCGTCCTGTCGGAGGAATCCGCAGACGACAAATCGCGGCTCGACGCCGCGCGGGTGTGGATCATCGACCCGCTGGACGGTAGTCGCGAATACGGACTGCCTGGCCGCACCGACTGGGCCGTCCATGTCGCACTGTGGGAAGCCAGGCGGGGAATCACGGCTGCGGCTGTCGCCCAGCCCGCTCTCGGTGCCGTCTACGCGAGCGACGATGTGACTCTGCCAACTGGAACGGTCGAGTCGATGCGAATCCTGGTCAGCGACAGCAGGCCTCCCGCGTTCACTGCTGTGCTCGAAGACCAGCTCGGTGCGCAGATCATCCCCATGGGTTCGGCCGGGGCGAAGGCGATGGCCGTGCTGCGGGGCGACGCCGACGCCTACGTCCATGCGGGTGGTCAATGGGAGTGGGATTCGGCCGCGCCGGTCGGTGTAGCACTGGCCGCTGGCCTCCACTGCTCGCGCGTCGACGGAAGTCCGCTGCTGTACAACGAATCCCATCCGTACTTGCCAGATTTGGTGATTTGCAGGCCGGGGGTGGCGGGGCAGATCCTAGGGGCGCTCCGCGCCCCGTGAGTCTTTTAGGAGCGCGGGCGCTCCTGTGATGTCTCAGGACATGTTGAACAAATGTGTCTCAGGACTTCGTGGACGATTTTTTGGTGAGCAATTGTGAGGTTACCGTTCTGTCGAGGGTCAGGGTGCGTGCGAGG
>JBBSKP010000091.1:0-18857 GCA_038256175.1 Mycobacteriales bacterium | reverse complement strand
AGATGCCCTTCGTTGTGGCCGAATAAGATCCTCAGGAAATCTCATTCTCCCACTACGACAGGGCATTTCGTCGTTTCAACCCACCCTCACCCAAATGCGGATCGGTGCATCCAGGCTTAACTGCGCGGCATTGCCGTTAGTGCGCGGGCTACGGTAGGAACACTCGAATCGGCATCTCAATGTGGAGGAACGCACCTATGACCACACCTAACGCAAAGCCGCTCGCCGGCAAGACCATGATCATGTCGGGCGGTAGCCGCGGAATCGGTCTCGCAATCGCCCTGCTCGCTGCCGCTGACGGCGCGAACATCACGCTGATCGCCAAGACGGACACACCGAACCCGAAGTTGCCGGGCACCATCCACACGGCGGCCGCTGAACTCGAAGCTGCCGGCGGCACAGTGCTCCCGTTCGTCGGAGATGTGCGCAATGACGAGTCCGTCGCGGAGGCCGTACGCCAGAC
Organism: Mycobacteriales bacterium; assembly: GCA_038256175.1. Classification (GTDB taxonomy): domain Bacteria; phylum Actinomycetota; class Actinomycetes; order Mycobacteriales; family Mycobacteriaceae; genus Antrihabitans. The sequence continues at coordinate 18,394 of JBBSKP010000091.1, read as the reverse complement.
CGTCGAGCGTTTCGGTGGCATCGACATCGTGGTCAACAACGCGTCGGCGATCGACTTGTCGAAGACAGACGTGATCTCGATGAAGAAGTACGACCTGATGCAGGACATCAACTGCCGCGGCAGCTTCTTGCTGTCGAAGCTAAGCATTCCGGCGTTGCGCGAGTCGGCGAAGGCTGGCCGCAACCCGCACATCCTGACGCTGTCACCGCCGCTGAATCTCAACCCCGCCTGGGCCGGCGCATCGCTCGGCTACACCATCGCCAAGTACGGGATGAGCCTGACGACCCTCGGCCTCGCCGAGGAGCTCAAGGGCGACGGAATCGGTGTCAACTCGCTGTGGCCGCGCACCACCATCGCGACCGCCGCAGTCAAGAACCTGCTCGGCGGCGATGCAATGGTTGCCAATTCACGCACGCCTGACATCTACGCCGATGCCGCGTACGCCGTCATCACATCGCCTGGCACCTCGACGACCGGCAACTTCTTCATCGACGACGAGGTCCTGACCTCTCACGGTGTCACCGACCTCGACAAGTACCGCGTCGTTCCAGGTGACGCCGAGTTGCAGCTGGATCTGTTCCTCGACGCTTAGCCCCCACCCCCGCCGAGTGTGCACTTGTTGGGGCAAACGTCGAGAAACGGCGACAGCAAGTGCACTCTCGCGGGTCAGGTGACGGCGCACTCGCGCTCGGCGAACGATTTCAACGTCAGCAGTTGCTTACGCATCATGACGAGATCGCCGAGTGCGAGGGCGCGCGCGAATAGCTTTGGGCCACGGAAGATTACGCGAACACGCAACCGTGTGCCTCGGCCCTCGGGCCGCACGGCATAGGTCACGACGGCACCGGGCGACTGCAACGTGATGTGCTCGTCGGGAGCGAAGTTCCTCAGCCTGAACAGGGTTATGAACGACTGCCCGGGCTCCAGGTCGGAGAGGCTCTGATCGCGTTCCCGCGGGCTCGGTCGGCCCCAATTATCAAGCAGGTCATAGCTGTACGGCGATACTCGCAGTTGGCACAACCATCCGAAGACCACCGCGGGCGCCGCGTCGATGGAGATTGCCCGGTCGGCGCGCGTCTGGCCGGGCTCGTCGCACGGCAGACGTTCGGCACATTCGTCTTTCGTAGCGCCCCATATCAATCCGGGAATCATGTCGCCGCCGCCACTCGCCGAAGCAGGCCTCTCACGACCACACGATGACCACCTGTGCCGATGACGAGCGCTCGGTAGATCTTGCCGTGCAGCCCGGGGAAATCGGCCCACGACTTTGCGCGGAGACGGGTGCGATCCGGGCCGGTCTCGTCGAGTTCGAATACGAGCGCGTAGATCGAGAACCAATGCCTCCCGCGCAACGCCAGCCGTTCGGGTGCGACCGCACTCTCCAGCGAGAATCCCGCTGGAGGCGAATCGGAGCCCTTGCATACGACACGTAGCAGCGCATCCCATGTCCGAGCGCGCCCAGCCGCTACATCTGTGGCATGCTCGTCGATATAGTGCAATCGTTCCATATAGAAGGACCGTACTAGAACATGGCCCCACCTCGCAAGCACGACACCGACGTGATCCTCGACGCAGCGCGCTCACTTGTGCTGACTGACGGACCGCGGGCAACCAGCGTCGCCGCGATCGCAGCCGCTAGTGGCGCGCCGGTCGGGACGCTCTATCACCGCTTCGGCAATCGAGACGGCGTGCTCGCGGCAGCCTGGCTGAGGGCGCTCGAACGCTTTCAGTCGCGCGCTCGCGCAGCAGCCGAAGACCCCGATCCCCTCGAAGCCGGCGTCGCAATGGCGCGATCGACGGTAGCCTTCGCCCGCGACCTCCCCGACGACGCGCGATTGCTGATGAGCCTGCGCCCGAGCGACCTGCTCGACGGCAGTCCTGGCGAAGAATTTGCTGCTCGACTGACGACGATGAACGCTCCGCTGATCGCGGAGATCAGCCGTGTTGCGCGGGAGTTGACCGGCAGCGCCGACGCACGCCGGGTCGACGCGGTAGCGCGCGCGGTTGTCGACCTTCCCTACGCTGCGGTCCGACGACATGCTGGAAGCACAACGCTCCCGACCTGGCTGGATGACGACATTGCCGATGCCGCGCGAGTGCTCCTGCAGAGCATATGAGTCAGACGCGCGGAGGCCCGTACAGCCGCTCCCAGTTTTCGCGGCTCGTCAACTGCGGGACGGCGTCGCGATACTGCTGCTGAAGCGCCGGTAGTTCCTTACGCAGCCTGCGCAACAACGTGAACGTCCGACGCAACAGCGCTTTCGCTTTCGCCTTGTCGCGCTGTCGAATTCGGACGCCGGACTGCGACGCGTCGGTAACCACCACATGATCGAACAGCGAAATGTGCCACCAGTGCGCGTCTTCACGGGTAATGCCGACCAAGCCATGCTGCGTGCGGCCGAACCACTGAGTTATTGCGCGCTTGATCAGAACTACGGTCTCGCGGCTGGGCTCTCCCGGCGCTCTACGCGTATGCAGATCTGCAGAAGGAATGGGCGCTGTAGCCGCCGGATGCTTCACCGTCTCCGGGTAATCTGCGCGCCCCGCCCGGATCGCCGCCATCGCCTCGATGCCGCCGTCCTTCAGTACCTCCGGTCCAGCGAGGAAGTCCTCGATGCCCTTCAGCATCGTGAAGACGAGGCCGTACTGCATCGCGACGAGGTGTTCGGCAATCGACCCGAACAACTGGCGGGACAACACTTTTCCGTCGAGCTCAGTGTGCAGCGAGCCGACGATCAACGAGTTGCGCGTGCTGAAGTATCGCGCCCAGTCGTCGAAGTCTTTCCAGTAGAAGTCCGCGTGCCACACGCCTGCGTTCGGCAGCGTCACGGTGACGAATCCCGCTTCACGCGCGCGGACGCCGTATTCGACGTCGTCCCACTGGAAGAAGATCGGCATCGGCAGCCCGATCCGTGCCACCACCTCGGCGGGGATCAGACAGGTCCACCAGGCGTTGTAGCCGGCGTCGACGCGTCGTTCCTGCCGCTTGTTCAGCATGCTGGTGTTACCCAACGCCTTCGGGACCTTTTGGCCGTGCATCAGCTTGTGCAGATGCACTTCCTCGGCGCCGACGTTGAGGTAATCCGGGTTGAGCAGGAACAGCATCTGCGCCCCGACGAGCGTCGGTTCGACAGTCAGGTTCGCAAAAGCGTTGAGCCGCAACACCGTTTCCGGTTCGCAGAGAATGTCATCGTCCATCAGGATGACATCGGCGTGCTCGTTGGCAGCCGATACTTCGTAGAGTCCGCGCGTAAAGCCGCCCGCCCCACCGAGATTCGGCTGCTGCAAGTAGCGCAGCTTGTCGCCGAGCTTCGCAGCCGTCACGTTGTAGAGGTCGCGATCCTTCACGAGATCGGTGCCCTGATCCACGACATAGATGGCGTCGATCGCGGCGACGACCGTGTCGTCGGATGCGAGTGCCGCGATTGTCAGCGCACAATCGTCGGCGCGGTTGAAGGTGCAGATGGCGATCGCTACGGGGCGAACATGGTCGGGTGAGGCAACCGCCCACACCAGTTCCTCGATGACCAGCTTGCCGCCTTGCGCCTCGAACTCGAGCCACAGTGCGCCGCCGTCGACGTACTTGTCGAGCGTCGTGGACATCGTGATCGTGCCGGACTCCGCAATATCGATGCTGTCCACGATCCGCCGGTGGCCTGCGATATCGGATGCCATCAGACGCACTCGTGCGCGGCGCTCGACATCCAAAAACACGGAGATCGAGACGTCGGTGACGGTGGTCCAGCGTTGCCAGTAGCTCGCGGCGAAGCGGCCGAAGTATGTGTTGGTGTTCGCGGTGGCGCCGTTGTCGAGAGACAGTCGGAGCCGCTCCCGCTGCGACGCGCCCTTCACGATCGCATAGAGCTCGTCGTTGATCGTCGGCGATGGTCCGCGGAACACACCACGCTGTACAACCAGGCGATCCGGCGGCTGGTGATCGACCAGCAGGCTGCTCGGCGCTGCCCCAGTTGTGGGTGTGCTCGTCACGGCTTGTGCGGCCGGCTGATCCATAAGGTCCTCGACATCGTTGTTGTTTGCGCGCGGAGCGCGCTCCCCGGGCGACCCCGAGGGCGTGGGATCGCGGCTGCGGCGAGGATATCAACCTGCGGGAGATACCTAGTGGTCCGTGACGAGCGCCGCCGGCTCAGCTCAGACGGATTCGGCCCGTTCTTCGTCCGATTCGGTGGCCGCGGTACCCGTGAACACGAACTTGTCGTACGCCCAATAGCGGAAGACGACGGCGACGATCTGGCCGATCAGCGTTCCCGAAATGTTGTCCGACATCGGCGTCGACAATTCGAGAATGTAGCGAGAGAACCCGAGGCAACCGAGCTGCAGGCCGATAGCAACCACATTGAACAGCGCGTACAGCGTGTATTCGCGCAACGGATTGTTTGTCGGCCTATGGGAGAAGGTCCACCATTTGTTGCCGAAGTACGTGACGACGGTGGCTGTCGCGATCGCGATGATCTTCGCAGGCAACGGCGAGTCGAACATCGGTCCTTCGCCGCCCCAGAACACGAGCGCGTTGTACGTTCCAGCGTCGACAAGGAATCCGATTCCACCGACAATCAGGAATGCGCCGCCTCGCCGCAGCGCCGAGACGACCTTATGCACCGTGGACTCCGAAACGCTTCCCAATCGCTTGACTCTTCCCGCTTCGCTCGCCCCATTTCCTGAGGACAGTACCCCGACCCTGTACCCTGCCCGTGCACGCATTCTCAGCGAATAGACAGAGGATTATCAGGGGTGGACTCCGCCGAGCTTCGAATCGCCGCTGTGGTCCCGTGCCACAACGAAGAGGCATCGGTCGCGAAGGTCGTCTCCGATCTCAAGGCCGCTGTGCCCGGGATCGACGTCTACGTTTACGACAACCTGAGCACCGATGCGACCGCCGAGCGCGCGCTCGAGGCAGGTGCAGTCGTTCGACGCGAACTCGCCAAAGGCAAGGGCAATGTCGTCCGTCGGGCCTTCGCCGACATCGAGGCCGACATCTACGTGATGATCGACGGCGACGACACCTACGAAGCGTCCGCAACGCCCGAAATGATCAAGTTGCTGCTCGAGGGTCCTTTCGATCACGTCCTCGGAGTGCGGCGACAGGTCGAGAGCACCGACAGCGCGTACCGCGCCGGCCATGAGAACGGCAACAAAGTACTCAACGGTGTCGTCGGCAAGGTGTTCGGCGAAAACGTTCAGGACATGCTCAGCGGATTCCGCGTCTTCTCGCGCCGGTTCGTCAAGAGCTTCCCGGCCGTCTCGCGTGAGTTCGAGATCGAGACTGAGCTGACAGTGCATTCGCTGCACCTCCGCGTTCCGCAGACCTCCGTCACAGTCGACTTTCGGGACCGCCCGCCGGGCAGCGAATCCAAGCTCCGCACCTATCACGACGGCTTCAAAATCCTGTCGCTGATCATCGGTCTGGCTCGTCACGAACGACCGGTCGCGTTCTATGGCCTGTTCGGCACGATCAGCATGATCATCGCGGTAGTGCTCACCGTGCCGATTGTCATCGAGTTCTACGACACCGGCCTGGTCCCCCGATTCCCGACGCTGTTCCTCGCGTTCACACTCGCCCTGCTCGGCTGCTTAGCCTGGACCGCCGGGCTCATCCTCGACGGGATCCGACGTTCGCGACACGAAGCGGCGCGCCTCGTTTATCTGCGCTATTCGGCAGTCTCCGAAGACCGACGAAATGATCGCTAGCGACACCGAGGCGGAGACTTCCGTCGCCGCACCTGGTCGCTGGTCTCGTGTTGTTACCCGTTGGGGCGCAGCCTCGCTCGCGTTCACCGTCATCGCGGCGACGTTCGGAGTGCTGTTTGCGGTGATCACCCCCGCATTCTGGGGACACGACGAGATCACCCAGTTCGGTCGCGCGTACCAGGTTTCGCACGGCGAATTCCTGCCCCACGAGATCGATGACGACCGCGGAGTCGCCTACGGCGGACAGATCCCCGTCGGCATCGACAAGGCGATGGGGTACGCGCTCGACGACTACGTGCACAACCCGCCCGAGCCGGCACCATTCGTCGGCGACCCGGACCGATTCGACCAGCTTCTGTCCGCGCCCATCGGCGACGCGACAAACACGATGTGGTTCACCAACACCGCCGCGTACTCCCCGGTGCCGTACATCCCTGCAGCGATCGGACTTCGGATCGCCGAAGCGCTAGACCTCAACGTCGGCAATCTGAATCTGCTGACCCGACTGTCCGGGTTGGTGGCGTACCTCGTCGTGGTCGGGTTTGCCCTGCACGCACTGCGCGGACGCCGCATCCAATGGCTGGTGTTTACCGTCGCGCTGCTCCCCATCGCGGTGTTCCAGAGCGGCACGGTCACCGCCGACACTCTGACGAACGCTCTCGCGATTCTCGTCTCGGCGCTGGTGGTGAAGTCGCTGTTCGTCGGCGACCGATTGACGAAGCTCGAAACGGCCGCGCTCCTGGGCTCGACCATCGCTCTGCCGTTGTGTAAACCGACCTATGTCCTGCTCGCGTTGCTGGTCGTTGTAGTCCCGGCAGAACGGTTGGGCCTGGCTGGGCGATTGCGCTGGCTTCCATCTGTTTTTGTCGGCGTCGGGCTCGCCCTGTTCTTGGTGTGGACGAAGATCTCCTCGCCGACCACGCAGGGCATGGGACTCATGCGCAAACCCGAGTATTGGCATTCGGTGCTGCCGGGCGATCAACTGAAGGGCATCATCCAGGACCCCGCGCACTTCGTCAGCGTGTTTGTGCAGACAGTGATGCGACGCGATCAGGAATGGTTCGCTGAATTCTTCGGCGAGCTTGGCTTCGCGTACGTGAACGTCCCCGCGACGTCGATCGTTGCGTCGCTACTCGCACTGGCCATCGGCGTCGGCATCGCGGAACGCATGACGGCAACACATCGCCGCACAGTGCTCGTTGCGCTCGCCATCGCCGCCAGTGTCGCGCTCATCTACGTGACGCTGTACCTCTCGTTCACCCCCGTCGGGTACTTCATCATCGACGGAGTGCAAGGGCGATACTTCGTGCCGCTGGCGATCCTCTTCTTCGCCGTACTGCTGCGCTGGATGCCGCTGCGTTTGACCAACCAATCCGGCGAGCTCCCTATGCGTGGGCCGGCCATTGTGATCATCAGCGCGGCAGTGGTGTCGCTGGCTGCCGCAGTCTTGCGCTACTGGATGACGGTGTGGGGCTAGGTATTGCGGGTGTGTGAATGTCACATTCACTCACTCTGACTGCCACGGTGTGACATTCATGCAATGGTCGACGCGGACAGGCCGGATGACTACGAGCAGACGGGCCGATCAGTCGTCCCCGGAAAGCTTCACGGAGAGAGACGTTCTCAATCCGGTGCAGGTAGTTATTGACGTCTCTACGCTCCTCGAATGTGTCTCGATCCAGCACGAGGTGGCTTAGCGAGCCGTTTCCCCGTGGCATTACCGTCAGGTATCGACTCATCGTCGCCAGCGCTTCAACTGGATCATCGAGGTCTTCGGTCGCCATCACCACAATCGATTTCAATCCGGGATGAAAGTCCGTGCTTCCTCGGCAGACAGCATCGCGACCAACTCTCCGGCGATTTATGCAGCTGCCGACATCCGCTCTAGGTCATTCATCGAATACTCTGACCGTTCCAATTCGTAAGCATTGCAAGTGCATCCGCGACGGCCTTTTCGTCGGGCGCTTGAACCAGGTATCGACTTGCCTTGATATGCGGGCGGAATTCCTTGTCGGGCGCCACTCCGTGTTCAGCGAGAAAATAGTCGACCCCATCCGACCAGACCCACTGTCCATCAGTTCGGAACGAAAGGGGACTACTTTCCGCGGCTCGGGTCCAGCCGATCAATCATGCGACCAGCGGTGCGGAGTACCGCTTCCCGCCTCGGAGGAACCCGAGAACGCGCTCCCGCTCGACAAGATCGTCTATATGAGCTCGACCTTCCGAGAAGTACGGAGCACCCGATTCGTCGATGCCGTCAAACAAACGAGCAAGGTTCATGACGGCATCGATCGGGCTCGCGGCCGACCGTTCACCGGACGCTAGTCGGGAAGCTTCTCGCCGGTATACGGGTCATATCCCATGCGCCTGTAATACTCCTGTACCTCACCCCGGCGAATCTCATTCTTCGGACTGACTGGGCCAAACCCCTTGTTAAACTTCGGATTTTCGTCAAGAATCCTGTCTTCAACAGGGACTGCTGCGCGCGCACGCTCCGCTTCCTCAAAACGCCTACGGGCGCGCTCTAGCCGCTCCGCCGAGGGCACGATCACGCCCGGAACATCTTCAGGTTTGCGTGCAAATGGCTTATCGCTCATTCTCGCTCCATCTCGACCAAACGAATCGTCGTCCGACCAGAACCGTTGTCATGCGAAGCCGAATCGACGTAGAAGGGAGTATTCCGATCGAACAGCACTTCTTGCTCCGATGGGAATCGTGAATATTGACTCAGGACCCTGCCGTTTAACGAATCGATTTCGAAGACAACGTTGCCAGGAAAGGCTCTCGCCGGGTCCGTCGATGAGCTCGAAAATGCCCGCTCAATTACGACCCGACCCGGGACATAAACGGCAATCTCTTCCGGCGTGAGTTCGACGCCTCGAAAGGCAGCACCATCGTGCCGAGGTAGCCTCGCAAGGGCATCCGAAAGGTCGTCGACATGCGACTGCAGTCCGGAATCCAAGTTATCCTCCGCTCTCAGTTGCGCGTTCATGTCTTCGTACATATAGGGGCCAGTGTAGTTGTCGATCGCGGCGAGGTGCCGATCCTCCAGTAGCGGATCCAACTGGTCAACACTTCCGCCTGCGGCGGCGGACGAACCGCCGTCAGGTCTATCCGACCTATGTCCTGCCCGACCCGATTCGCCGACGGTTCCAATCCCGTTCGCCCCCGATCCAGTCGGGCGTCCATGTGCTGTCGAAGCGAACCCTCCAACAATCACGCCTGGTGATACTGGCGCTGCGATTCCCGACGACACTCCCGAGGGAGTCTGTAATGGCTGAGTTGAAGGCACGGCACTAGGCGCAGGGTTAGCAGGAGTCGCCGATGCCAGCGGTGGGGCTGGTGCGAACTGAACGGTCGGGGCGTTCTGATGCGTTGGCGCGATCGGTGCCGAAGTTGAAAGCGCCGGAGTTGAAGCCGAAATGCTTGGGGGCGGGAGCGTTGGCGCGGTCGCCGGGCTCGGTCCAGCAGAAGGGCCCGCAGAGAGGTTTAGGCCGGCAGCCGCGCTCGACGTCACCTGTGACGGAACGGATGTCGGCGCCGACGCCGCCACGGGAGCTGCTGGAGCACTTTGCGCAGAGCTGGCCGCGCCCGATTGCGCCGGCGTGTTCGCGTCGGCGGACGTAGTCGCGGTGGCGGCACGGAGCTCTGGGGCCTCCGCTGAACTGGCCCGTGTCGCGGCGGGCTCACCGTCGCTGGCCGAATGATTGGCCGGATGCTGCTCGGGCGACGGGGAGCCGTCTGCTGGACCGTGCACATTCGATTCAGACACGGCGGCAACAGGATTCGAATCGTTACCCACAGGTTGGGCCGTTGCCGTCGGCGACTCCGGAGCCGTGTCGCCACTCGGTGTCGTCGTCGGCGCAGTCGCATGCGTGGTTGAACCGTTGTGTTCGCTCGAACTGCTTGCACCCGCGTCCGCACTCGTCAAGTCCAACGTGGTTGACGGCGGATCCAGATTCAACGAACTGGTTCGGGTTGCCGGCGAGGACGATTCATCGCCGAGGTTCAAACTCGACGGCCGCGTCGTTTCGCTCGGACCGTTTTCCACACTCTGCTGCGTGGTGGCCGGCGGATCGCCTCCATCACCATCGCTATCGCCGGATCCGTCCGTATCCGTTGACGCCGGAGCTACAACATTCGATTCTTGCCACGACTTTCCACCGTCGGCGGCACCCGACACACTGCCCGTAGCAGCGCTGGTCAGCGTGTCTCTCAAGGAGAACCCGTCGCCGGTGGTGACGCTCTCGACCGCTGTCGCAGTGCCCTCTCCGAGAGCACCCGTTGCCGCGCCGGTCGCTACACGGGCGCCACGCCCTGCGACCTGATCGCCGAGAACGCCGCCCGCGCCGTCGAATGCACCAGAGACTGCGCCCTCGACGGAACCTGACTTGGTTGCATCCCAAATCGCTTGACCATCAAAACCTTTACGGTCTCCGCGAGCGACCTGTAGGGACTGGATCCCCGCCTCGATGCCGAACTCCTGGGCTGCGCCTATGGCCGCGCCGAGCACCGCTTTCTGCAGCAATTTGATGATCAGTTCCCGGATGATCATCCGGACCGTTGCGGCAGTCGCAATCTCGGCTGCAGCCCCGGCCACGGCGCTCGTACCGAATGTCACAACCAAACTTGCTGCAGCAATAGCTAATTCGGCCGCAAGAATGATCAGGGCGGTGATGATCGACAGCTTCGCATGTTCGATGTCGGTGGCGCCGTCTTCGAGCGTCTCGCTCAACTTGTCGAAGAGCTCCGCGAGATGATCCAGCGACGCGTCGACCTTTTTCCAGTAGGCCTCCATGTTCTGATTCACGTCGCCGGTGATCGCGTCGAGCGCTGCCTTGATCGCGTCCTCGCCGTCCGTCGACAGCAACGCGATCGCCTTCGACGCGTCGTTCCAGTCGTCGGCGAGGCGCCGCATGGCCGTTTCGTCGCCGTCGGGCCAGTCCGAGCCAACTACTTTGTCCGCGAGCCAACGCACGGCTCCAGGCACTTCGATTCCCATCAGCGGTGTCCGTCGATCTTTCCGAACCCGTCACGCAGGAGGTCATCTGCGCCTTGCAAAGAATCCGCAGATGCACGGATCGTCGTGGCGATCCACGTCAGAACTTGCGACATCTTCGCAACGTTGTCCAGGCCAACCTCCACACCGGGGACGTAGTTCTGCGCGAACGCGGCGCCGGACTCATCCGCACCCCAGCACGCGCCCTCGGCGTCAAGACGGCCGGTCAATGCAGATCGTGCCTTGCCGATCTGCTCAGTCAACGTGTCGAACAGCGGCGCGGCCTCTCGCAGCCGAGCTGTGTCGACCCAGAACTCATCGCTCACGATGAGCCTCGCGCAAGATGGGGCCGCCCCAGCCGTCGTCGTCGGTCACTGTCGGCTCGTCGTCGAATCTCGTCGCGGGTTCCAACAGCTCAGGCAGCAAGTCGCGCAAACTCGGTGCGCCGGGTGCCAAGTCGGAGAGATCCGGGAAGTCCTCCGTCGCCGCCATTATCGACGAAATCGATCGCTGGTTCTCCGCCTGGGCGAGTCGTGCCGCCGCCCGCGCCGCCTCGCCGAACGCCTGTCCCAACCGCTCGGGTGTGGCGCGTTTGAACGCCTCGGCTATCACCTCGACGTCGACAGGTACGCCCGCCGAATTCACGACAACGCGATCAAGATTGTCCTTCGACCACGCCTGCGAGGTCGCTGCAGCCAACTGCGTTCGCACCGTGGACAACTCACTCTTCTGCCGATCGAGCTTGTCCAGCATCGAATCGACCTGCTCGCGCAGTGCGTCGTTTCGAGAACGCAAACCATCACGCTCGTTCTGGTCGATTTCAGCCCCTCTCCTCACTGAGGTAGACGCGCCGAAACCCCGTCCGGTTCCATCGCCGCGAAATCAGACTCGAGTTCGCCGCGTCGACACAGCATCGACGAACCGCTGCAGCTCGGCCGCAATCCCTACACCGTCTGTGGGGGCCGCCTGAATCGTCTCGCCCGTCTTGACGAGATATCGCCCATCACCCTCGAAATCCATGACGAAGAACGCCCGCCCATCGGCGGTGGGTCGACTGTCGACCGTGGGTCCAGCGAATGTGGTGATCTCGGCGACGCACGAGCGCTGCCGCTCGAAGAACGAGTCGATACGCTCGCGTGCCGACCACTCGCCCGGAGCGCGCAGAACGGAGCCACCCGACGGCTTCCGCAAGTCGGAGTCTCGGACAGCGAACGATCGCATCGAACCCCCGCCGACCTGCGGCAGCGCCGAAACGATATGGCGGGCCAGATCTTGCGGATTGCACAGTGAAACAATCACATCCGCGCCAACATCGTCGCTCTCCCCTGGAAGCTGGCGCGCGATAACACCAAATCCCCGTCGAGCCCCCGCATGTACGCGAACCCGTCGTTTCGACTGGATATCGTCGAACCCACACACCTCGACCCGCGCGACCGGGTCGAGCAGACACGTCAATGCTCGATACAACGTTTGATCCACCCTGGGCAACAACGTTTTTGCAGCTTCGCGACGTTGGCCGTCGAGTTCCTCGATATGGTCGGCCACCGGCCGAAACTGCAAGGGAAACGGCAGGCGATCACGGCCCGCGATCGTCCACAGCATCTCGAACTCGAGACCTGTGAATCGCCACTGCGCGAGGATCATCCGCCGATCACGGGGGGCGCCACCTTCGGCATGGTCCCGATCAACTCGTTGCCATTGTCGACATTGACCAAGTACGACGGTGTCTTGTGCTCTTTGTCCTCGTCGCCCTTGCCTTTTCCACCGGGCGCCATTCCGCCCGCCCCCGCTGCACCTGCGCGTCCAGCCGAACCCGAACCTGAGCCCGATCCCGATCCGCCACCGGCGCTCGCACTGCCGACGGCAGGCTGCATGATCGACGCGCCGGTGAGAGATCCGCCACCCCCGACATAGCCTCCCGCGCCGGAACCTGCACCGCCACCGCCGCTTCCACTCCCGGCGCCGGAACCGGAACCGGCATACGATCCTGCGCCGCCCGGCAACGATGCCGCCGCCGCTGGCGTCGTTGCGCCCGAGTTGGCATCTGCGCTTTGCGGCGTCGTGGCGCCGTTCGATTCGTCGGTTGCGGGATTGGTCCCGTTCGTCGTAGACGAACCGTCATCCGTTGGGAGTCCACCAGTGCCGTCATCTCCGGGAACCGACGGGTCCACACTGCCAGGTGGCGGCGTGAACTTGTCATCAACACCCGTAACGCCATCAGGGATCCGGCCATCGATCGTTGGCCGAGGTCCAGGCCCGACAATGGGATTAACCGCCGCCGGCAGCACTGGCACCTGGTCGTCTGATTGGTGGACGACCGGCATGTAGACGGTCTTCATGATCTGGACGGCTTGCTCGCGCGCTTCGTCACTCTCGTGCTGCTCACGCTTCCACAGTCCTTCGACGGGCACCTTGGATACCCAATGCTCGAAGGTCGAGGTGCCCGGCTTGGACGGCATTGTGTCGACCGTCTGCTGATATCCGGTGTACGCCTCGTCCAACTTGTTGCCGACCAAATTGGCTGCGGTGACAAAGTTCTCGGCCTGTTTCGTGTATTCGCCGACGCCGGCCGATGCGGACTGCGCGGCGGCACCTTCCCACTTCTCGGCAATGGCACGCTGGATCTGCGAATCGAAATCCTGATTCGACTCGCTCATCAACTCACCGATCCGACGCCAACCGGCTGCCGAGTCCTTGATCTTCACCGGACCCATCTTCTCGATGGCGGCAAGGATGTCGTCGTGGGACATTGCATCGAACGGATCGTCCGAGTGGACGACCTTCGGGTCGTAGCCGCCTCCGTATTTCGCGCCGTCGCGCTCCGCGTAGAGCCCCGCGCGCTCGTCGTTGAACTTCTGTTGTGCGTCAGGATCTTTCACATCGGGATCGCTACCCAGCGTCCCACCCACTACCTGACCCAACTGCGAAACAACGGTGCCCGATCCAGGCACGATTGCGTTCATCAACCCCGTGGTGATGTCTCCGATACCAGGAAGTTCCATCGTTTTCCCCTCCTCGACACTAGAAACGCTGAATCAGATCCCCGGTTCGATGGCCTTGGTCGAATCCGCCATCGCTGAATCCTGTTGCGTGTAGCCCTCGATCGATTTGTTGAAAACGATCTGCATCGCTTTCACCACATCAATATGTTGCTGCAGAACGACATCCAGTGAATTCGTTCCACCGGAACCCTTTTGGGAGAACTTCGTGGCAAGCAAAACCCCTGATGGGAGTTCGCCGAAGCCTTCGACTTTGGCAAGGGTCTTCGCGCGGTACATCATGTCATTGAGTTCGTCGATTCGACGGTCACACGCAACTGTGAGGTCCCGAGCAATCGTCGGATCCAGTCGCAACCGGCCCGCTTGCGCCTCCTGCGCCAAAAACTCCCAGCGGGCGACGCCGCCCGACATATCAGACGCTTCGTTTTCGGACATCGAATCCCCTTCGGACAAGGCCAACGCCGGCTATTTGCTCGGCATATTCGGCTCGAGGTCGACCGCGTACCGCATCACAACTGCACACGGATCGTCTCGCGGCGTATCCACTGACCCGAAGGTCTGCATGTTGACCAGTACCGCCCCTTGCGCGATACCGAAAGCGACATCGCAGTCCGACCGCTTCGTATCCGACTTCTCTCGGTACAGCACCGCAGCGCGCGGACCGACGAATACGTTTGTAAACTCCGTATTGCGCGGATTCCGCTTAACGTCATCGAGCGTGTAATTGGTTGAGAAGACACTGATGTAGTACCACGTAGCTTTCCACCCGCAAATCTTCCACCCCTCTTGTTTGACGCCGGCAATATCACGGCTCGCCGTCGCCGGATCCAACCCAGTCCGAGTAAGGGCATCAGCCGGAATAGTGCACGGATCCCAAAGGTCAGCTTGAGCCACCTTTGTCGTCGTAGTCGGCTTTGGATCACCATCGGTCGAGGGCGTACAGCCGCCAACCAGCGCTACACCAGCCATCGAGGCCAGCATCATCCCCACGAACTTCCGAACAGCCACGTCTCTCCCCGCTCCGCAGGCCAGAATTCCTGCTCACCAAATTTAGACGCGCGCGGTGCTCATTCGGTTCCACCCCTCCACGATCTAAATCGTGGTCTCCCCTTGCGCGACGTAGGCCTGCTCGGTGGAGGCTTTGCGCGAACGCCACCAGTTCTCGTTGTCGCGGTACCACTGCACGGTTGCGGACAGGCCTTCGCGGAAGTCTGCGTACTGCGGCGTCCAACCCAATTCGTCGCGCAGGAGCGTCGAGTCGATTGCATAGCGAAGGTCGTGGCCAGCGCGGTCGGTGACGAAGTCGAAGTCGTCGGCTGGGCGTCCGAAGGCTTCCAGGATCAGCCCGATGACAGTCCGGTTGTCGTGTTCGCCGTCGGCGCCGATCAGGTACGTCTGCCCGATCCGTCCACGCTCGAGAATTGCCCACACTGCCCGGTTGTGATCGTCGACATGAATCCAGTCGCGAACATTGCGGCCTTCGCCGTACAACTTGGGCCGGACGCCATCGATCAGGTTTGTGATCTGCCGCGGGATGAACTTCTCAACATGTTGATAGGGCCCATAGTTGTTCGAGCAGTTGGAGATCGTGGCGGCAACGCCGAACGAGCGGGTCCACGCGCGCACCAACATGTCGCTCGATGCCTTGGTCGAGGAGTACGGGCTCGACGGGTTGTACGGCGTCGCTTCGGTGAACCGCGCGGGGTCGTCGAGTTCCAGATCGCCGTATACCTCGTCGGTCGAAATGTGGTGGTAGCGAACGTTGTAGCGGCGAACGGCCTGCAGCAACGAAAAGGTACCGACAATGTTCGTCTGAATGAACGGCCACGGTTCGGCGAGTGAATTGTCGTTGTGCGATTCGGCCGCGAAGTGCACGACGGCGTCGACTCCGCTGATCAGCTCGTCGACGAGATCCATGTCTGCGATGTCGCCGTGGACGAAGTCGATGTTGTCGATGACGGGCTCGAGTGATGCGCGATTGCCCGCGTAGGTCAATGCATCGAGCACGGTCACAGTCACATCAGGATGATCCGCGACGGTCTGCTGTACGAAGTTCGCGCCGATGAAACCCGCACCGCCGGTGACGAGCAGCCGCATCCCCCACCTCCGTCACGTCGACCGACCCAGCGCGACAATACCCGCAAACCCGTCACCCGCTGCGGCGTCCGCAGCGACATGCACGAACCCCATCGGACTTGCGTCACGGCAGATCACTGGAAAGACTTTCGCCATGCGCGGAATCATCTTGGCCGGCGGAACGGGATCGCGGCTGCATCCGATCACCCTCGGGGTGAGCAAGCAGTTGGTCCCGGTTTACGACAAGCCGATGATCTACTACCCGCTCTCGACCCTCATGATTGCGGGAATCCGGGACATCCTGGTGATCACCACAGCGGAGGATTCCGAGGCTTTTCAGCGGTTGCTCGGCGACGGTAGTCAGTTCGGCATTTCGATCAGCTACACCGTGCAGGCCGTTCCGGACGGCTTGGCCAGCGCATTCACCCTCGGCGCCGACCACATTGGCACCGAGTCCGTTGCGTTGGTCCTCGGCGACAACATCTTCTACGGGTCGGGACTGGGCGCTCAGCTCGGACGTTATTCCGACGTAGAAGGCGGCGCGGTGTTCGCTTACTGGGTTTCGAATCCGAGCGCATACGGCGTCATCGAGTTCGATCGCGCCGGCAAGGCGTTGTCCATCGCCGAGAAGCCGAAGAAGCCGGCGTCCAACTTCGCGATCCCTGGCCTGTACTTCTACAACAACGACGTCGTCGCTATTGCGCGTGACCTTCCGATGTCCGACCGCGGCGAGTACGAAATCACCGACGTCAACCGCGCGTACCTGGAGGAAGGACGGTTGCAGGTCCAGGTCCTCCCGCGCGGAACCGCCTGGCTCGATACCGGTACGTTCGACTCGCTGCTCGACGCGTCCAACTACGTCCGCACGATCGAAGAACGGCAAGGCCTGAAGATCGGTGTGCCGGAGGAGATCGCGTGGCGGCTCGGATTCATCACCGACGACGAGCTGGCCGATCGCGCACACCCACTGCTGAAGTCCGGCTACGGAAGCTATCTACTCTCATTGCTCGACCACGGTAAGGACTGGTAGCCCCTGTGCAGATCCGTGAACTGGCAATACAGGGCGCCTGGGAATTCACTCCACGACAATTCGGCGACGACCGAGGCGTTTTCCTGGAGTGGTTCAAGGAGTCGGAATTCACCACAGCGACCGGCATACCGCTGACCCTGAAGCAGGCCAATTGCTCGGTCTCCACCGCGGGCGTGCTGCGCGGAATCCACTACACGGACACTCCACCCGGCCAGGCCAAGTACGTCACGTGTGTGAAGGGCGCGTTCCTCGACGTGATCGTGGATCTCCGGGTCGGTTCGCCGACATTCGGGACGTGGGACTCGGTTCTCATCGATGACGTCGACCGCCGCGCGGTGTATCTGTCCGAAGGCCTCGGGCACGCGATCCTGTCCCTGGAGGACGGCTCGACTGTGATGTATCTGTGCTCGATCGAGTACACGCCCGAATACGACTACGACGTCGATCCTTTCGACCCCGAACTCGGAATCCAGTGGCCTACAGTCGGTCGCGATGGCACGGCGCTCGAGTACTCGTTGTCCGAAAAAGATTCCGCTGCACCGTCACTGGCGAAAGCCTTAGCCGACGGCAGACTCCCCAAGTAACCCTCGCAACGCCATGGCGTAGTACGGCGACCGCACCTTGGCGTCGTTGTCGAAGTAGACGTATACGTCGCGGTCGGCAGCCCATATTCGGAATTTCGTAGCCCAGTCGTCGAGCGCATCCGGGGTGTAACCGCTGGTGTACAGCTCGACGTCACCGTGCAGTCGCGCGTACACGAAGTCTGCGGTCAGGTCCTCGCAGTATGGAAACTTGCCGGCACTGTCCGCAATCACCAATGCAATCCCGTTGCGCCGCAGTATCTTTACGACTTCAGGATCGGCGAAGCTCGGATTGCGTACCTCGAGCGCGTGCCGGAGTGGACGATCGACGTCCACCGTCGTCCACGCACGCCCTTCCACCTTTTCGCCGTGCCTGCTTGCCATTTCGGCCGCAGCGAAGGTCGTCTTCGGCAAGGACGCGGTGAAGGCCTCCAACACGTCAGCATTGAACGCCAGGTTCGGAGGCAGCTGCCACAACACCGGACCCAGTTTGGGGCCGAGCGCCAGCAGACCGGACGCGAAGAAGTTCGTGAGCGGTTCGTCGACGTCGACGAGACGCTTCATATGCGTGATGAATCTGGGCGCTTTGACGGCGAAGACGAAGTCGTCCGGCGTTTCGGCGACCCACTTCAGATAGCTGCTCGGCCGCTGCAAGGCGTAGAACGATCCGTTGATCTCGAGCGAGTTCAGGCGTTCCGCCATGTATTCGAGCTCTCGGCGGTGCGCCAAACCTTTCGGATAGAACGTCTCCCGCCACGGCGGATACACCCACCCGGACGTTCCGATTCGGATCATGCTCAAAGTTCTACCCGCAAGTCCGCAAAGGCGGCTACGCCGCTCGTGCGCACTTTAGGAGGCTCTGGACTCCTGTGTTTGTTCAGGACATCGCGTGCAATTGATGTCTCAGGACATCGTGGACACTGACCGGTTCGTTCTTGTGATGATCAGGGATGGCCAGAACAGAGTTTTCGATGGATCCACAGTTTGTCGCAGCTGTTGCCTT
>JBBSKP010000090.1:0-18899 GCA_038256175.1 Mycobacteriales bacterium | reverse complement strand
GCCGCAACGACGATGCGCGGCGTATGCCGGTCCGCGGGGCTGAGCCTTCGATACTTCTACGAGAGCTTCACCGATCGCGAAGTGTTGCTGATAGCGGTGTACGACGGTGTACTCGGTGGTTTGCAGTCGGCGGTTGCGGAGCGCGTCCTTGCTGAGCAGGGAGCCGTGACGGCGAAAATTCGGGCGACCTTCGACGCTGCTGCGGGTTTCTTGGAAGAGGATCCGCGGCGCGGGCGGATCATGTTTCGGGAGACGCTCGCCGACGAGACGCTGCGTGTTCACGGTGCCGCGACCGTCCCGAATTTCGTCGCGTTGGTGGCGACCCAAGTAGGTTCCGAATCGATCGCGAAGGCGTCGGGGAATCGGGTCGCGTTGCCGGTCAGCGCTCTGTCGGGCGCCCTCGTATCGCTGTTTCTCGATTGGCTCAACGGGCGCCTCGACACCACACGGGCGGGTCTTGTCGACTATGCAACCGACCTGACGGTTGCAGTTCTCGGGATCCGCGTGGCGCCCTAGCGGTCTATCGCGACGTCAGGCGCTGTGCCTGCGCAATGAGTGCCTGCGGCCATGGTGCGATCCGCAGGAGTGCGCTGCCGGAGGTCGGTGCCAGCCCGAGTTGTTGTGCCACCTGGATGGGGTCGTAGAAGCTCCGCATCGCGCAGACCTTTTCGCCCCGAAGCGTGTACATATCCACACCGGTGAAATCGAACCTTCGACCCGTGGGTTGAAGATCGCGCGCGGACCGTGGCGGACCCCAACTCAACGGTCCCGCAAAAGTTCCGAGTGCGCGCCAGGGAACAACAATCGTGTCGGAGTCGGTGCTGAGGAACGGCGCTCCGTCGCCCGCGAACGTGGAATCCGGAAATGCGCGGAAGGTGTCTTCCAATATTTGCCGAAATTCGCCTGGACCACGAACTGTCCGACCGACATTGAGTGGATCCTCATGCGTGAAGTCGTCGGTCACCATCGAAACCAGGACATCGATGTCACGTTTGACGTAGCCCTCGAGCACCCACCGTCGCGCGAAGTGGCGAAGCCGATCAGCGGATGCTCGCCAACGGTCGTAACTCGCGTCGAGGCGCCGCTCGAAATCTCCGAACTCTCGGTCGTACATTTCGGTTGCCGCGCGCTCGCTAGCTTGCTGATCCATCAATCCACCTCATGAGCCTCAGTGGACACCGACGTCCACTACGGGAATCATATGATTCCCGTGATTGGACGCCGATGTCAAGTAGCGCTCACGCATCCAGATCCGCGGCAACGAGTGTGGCGACGGTATCGAGGGCGGCTTGATCGTCACTGCTGACGATCACCTCGGTGCCGACGGTCGCGCCGAGGGACATGATCATCAGCGCGGAGCCGGCGTCTACAGGCTCGTCGTCACCGACTGCGAGGGTGACGTCGACGCCGGCATCGGCCACGGCTTCGGCGATGATGGCGGCAGGGCGGGCGTGCAGGCCGATCGAGGATCCGACGACGACGGTTGTGCTTGGCATGGTGACTCCTAATTGTGTTGCGGTTGTCGTGTTTACGATGACATTCAGGCCGCGCTGAGCGCGAGATCGTCGGCAGGTGTGCCGTCGACTTTCCGTTTGACAAGTTGCTTTGCTGCGACGACACACACCGCTCCGACAACCGTTCCTGCCGCGAGCGAGACGAGGAACCAGCCGAGGTGGCCGATCGCGAAGAAGACGAAGATTCCGCCGTGTGGCGCGCTCAGCGTCGTATTTGTCGCCATGACGAGTGCGCCGGTGAGTGCGCCGCCCGCCATCATCGACGGGATCACGCGGAACGGATCTGCGGCGGCGAACGGAATCGCACCCTCGGAGATGAACGATGCACCGAGTAGCCATGCGGCCTTGCCGTTTTCGCGCTCCGGCTCGGTGAACAGGCCCGGCCGCAGGGTAGTCGCGAGTGCCATTGCCAGGGGCGGCACCATGCCTGCGGCCATGACTGCCGCCATGATCCGAAGCGAAGCGGGATCCGCGACGTTCAGACCAGCGGTGGCGAATGCGTAGGCCGCCTTGTTGACCGGACCGCCGAGATCGAAGCACATCATCAATCCCAGGATGATTCCGGGGATGACGACCGAGCTTCCGGATAGGCCGTTGAGCCAGTTCGTCAGTCCGCTGGTGATGGCGGCGAGCGGCTTGCCTAGCACGATGAACATCAACGCGCCGACGATTAGAGTCGCGAACAGCGGAACTATCACAACGGGCATCAAGCCGCGCGCCCACTGTGGCACTTTGATTTGTGAGATCCACAGTGCGGCAAAGCCGGCCACGATCCCGCCGACCAGGCCTCCGATGAATCCGGCGCCGACGAACACCGCAACAGCGCCCGCTGTGAATCCCGGTGCGAGACCGGGCCGGTCGGCAATCGCGAATGCGATGTAGCCGGCGAGGGCCGGCACGAGAAAGGCGAACGCGAGCGAACCGAGCTGGAACATCACCGCGCCCAGGTACGTGCCGAGCCCGCCATCAGGTAGCGCGGTGAGCGAGTTGTCGAGCACGATCGTCTTTGCGTTGTCTGCGATTTCGTAGCCGGCGAGTAGGAATCCGAGCGCGATCAGCAGGCCACCTGCCGCTACGAATGGGATCATGTAACTGACGCCGGTGAGAAGGATCTGGCGTAGTCGGGTACCCCACCCGATGGACCCCGCGGCAGCGGTGTCGCCGCCAGCGTTCGCCTGGCCTTCCACCGTAGCGGCCTTCGGGTTGAGACTCGCTTGCAGTGCCTCTGCAATCATTTTGTCGGGCTCGTTGATTGCGCGCTTGACGCCGGAGGCGACGACCGGCTTGCCTGCGAATCGTTGTTTGTCCTTGACCCCGACGTCGGTGGCGAAGATGACTGCGGATGCCGAGGCGATCGTGGCTGGACTCAACGGTGTACTGCCGCTGGACCCTTGGGTTTCGACGTGCACCGTGATTCCGGCCCGTTCGCCCGCCGCGACGAGCGAGTCGGCGGCCATGTACGTGTGTGCGATGCCGGTGGGGCACGCGGTCACAGCAACGATGTGCTTTGCTGGCGCTTCGGTCTTGGTTTCGGTCGGTTCGGGTGTCACGACCGGCGGCGCAACCTTTTTCGGTGCGGGACGCAGCACTCCGCTGACAAGATCGACTACATCTGCCGGGGTTTGCGCTGCGCGAAGATCGGCGACGAACGCGGGCTTAACCAATGCGCGTGCGAGGCTGGACAGCAGTTTCATGTGTTCGGCGCCAGCACCTTCCGGCGCGGCAATGAGAAAGACGAGATCGGCCGGGCCGTCGGGGGCGCCGAAATCGACCTTGGGATCCAGTCGCGCGAAACCGAGTGACGCGGCAGTGACGGATTCGCTGCGGCAGTGCGGGATTGCGATACCGCCGGGGAGTCCTGTTGCCGACTTTGCTTCGCGTTCCAAGGCTGCGTCGCGGAGCCCCGTCGATTCGGTTGCACGACCTACGCTCGCGAGTCGCTCTGCGAGGGCGGCGATGACCTCCTCTTTCGTGGTGCCCAGATTGGCGTCGAGGACGATCAGCTCAGTGGTGATGATCTCCGGACCGGTGCCGGATGATGCTGTGGGATTGGACATGTGGGGGCTTCCTTAGATTCCGGAACTCGGGGCTAGCTCTGTGACTGTGACGGCGTCGATATTCAGGTCTTCGGGGGTGGGTAACGCAGTCCCCGGTAGTGCGGCTGCAGCTGTGCCGTATGCGACCGCGCGTCGTAGGCAACCTGGTGGATCCGCGCCGTCGAGATGAGCGAGCACATATCCCGCGAGGGACGAGTCGCCAGCGCCTACCGTGCTGCGCGGGACTATCGGCGGGGGAGTGGCGTACCAGGCTCCGGCCCGGGTTACGAGCACGGCGCCTGCCGATCCGAGGGTCGCGAGGACGGCCTCGACGCCACGGTCGATCAACGTTCGCGACGCTTTGACCGTCAGGGTCGGATCACCCTGTGCAGCAGCGTGTTCCAAATTGTCGGCGTTCGCGCCGGTCAGCTGCGCGAGTTCTTCCGCGTTCGGTTTGATGAGGTGCGGTGCCGCGTCGGGAAACCTGAGCGCCAACGCGCGCAACGGTTCGTCCGATGTGTCGACAGCGACTCGAACGGGAAGGTCGCGCAGCGACACGATCAGATCGGCGTACCACGCGGCGGGAACTCCCGGTGGTAGGGAACCCGACAGGACGACCCACTGCGCGTCGGCGGCGAGCTGACGGAGTTGGTGCGCGAGGCCCGTGCGAACGTCGTCCGGTAAGGCAGCGCCGGCCTCGTTGATTTTCGTTGTCGTGCCGTCGGGTTCGGTGATTGTGAGATTGGTGCGCGCGCGGCCGGGGGATGGCACATGTCGATGTGCGATGCCAGATTCGCGTAGAGCGATCAGCAGCGGGTCGTCGGAGTTGCCGGGCAGCAAAGCAATTGCGGCGATACCCGCGGAGGTGATCACCTTCGCGACGTTGACGCCCTTGCCTCCGGGACCAGACGTCGTGGCCTGCGCTCGATGCACTGCTCCGCGTTGCATCGGCTCGCCGAGGGCAACCGTCCGGTCGATACTCGGATTCGCGGTCAAGGTGACGATCATGCGACCACGACCTCGACGCCGCGTTCCTGCAACTCCGCGCGGTCGTGATCGGTGATGTCGGTATCGGTGACCAGGACATCGATGCGGTCGAGCGACCCGAACCGGATCATGTGTTCCCTGCCTACCTTCGATGAATCAGCCACGACCACGATGTGGTGTGCGCTTTCGAGCATTGCCCGCTTCACGGCTGCTTCCTCGGGGTCGGGGGTCGACAATCCGTGGCCGACACTCAGGGCGTTGGTACCGATGAAGGCGACATCGACGCGGAGCTGGCCGAGGGCGCGAAGCGCGTCGTCCCCCACAGCGGCCTGGGTGAGCCCTCGGACGCGTCCGCCGAGAACGTGCAGGCGAACTCCGCCGAGTCCCGATACGCGGGCCGCAATCGGCACCGAGTTCGTGACGACGGTCAGCTCGAGGTCCGCTGGGAGCAGCGCGGCAACTCGGCCCGTGGTGGTTCCCGCGTCGAACAGCACGCTTCCGCCGGCGGGTGGAAGGTAGTTGAGGGCCGCCTTGGCGATCCGGTCCTTCTCCTCGGCGTGGGTGAACTCGCGCTCGGTTGTGCCCGTCTCGATTGCCGTGAGTACAGATGCCGGCACCGCACCGCCGTGCACGCGGCGGATGGCGCCCATGCGATCAAGTACCGCGAGATCGCGACGGACAGTCTCGGTAGTCACCTTGTAGAGCTCGGACAGGTCGGCGACCGCGACTCTGCCGCGCTGGCTTACCAGAGCTGCGATCGCCTGTTGGCGTTCCTCTGCGTACACCGGGTCTCCTTAGTCGAAATGTTGTTTCATGTTGTTTTACGCCCGAGTGTGTTGCTTTGTCAACGAATCGGCGTAATGTAGGTCACATTAGATTCAGAGTGGCGATGGAGGTCACACATGACGCAAACGGTGCGCGACGCAGCTACGACCGCGGTGCTTCAGGGCACTCCGGTGGTCCCGGGTGTCGGTTATGCCCGGACGATCCGCCCGGGGCCCCGGCCCGTCTTCGCTGTTGACGGCGGCGAGGTTCCCGAGACCGGGCGGCCCGCTCAGCTCGACGCCTTCCGGGCCGCGGCGGCGACAGTCGCGACACGTCTGAAAGATCGGGCGGCCGGGGCATCGGGTGCGGCATCGGAAGTGCTCGCGGCGAATGCGGCAATGGCTCAGGACCGCGGCTGGCTCGGTACGGCGGAGAAGCTGATCAAGGCCGGAGCGCCCGCGTCAACTGCTGCAGCTGGTGCGACCGACAAGTTCGTCACGATGTTCACCAAGCTGGGCGGACTGATGGCCGAGCGCGTCACCGATCTACGTGACGTTCGAGATCGCGTGATCGCCGAGATCGCGGGGGAGCCCGAGCCTGGCGTCCCCACCCCGGCGGAACCCTCGATCTTGCTCGCGGACGACTTGGCTCCTGCCGACACCGCAGGTCTGGACGCCGCTCTCATAGTGGGGTTGGCCACGTCGCTCGGTGGCCCGACAAGTCACACCGCGATTATCGCGAGGCAGCTGGGCATCCCTTGTGTCGTGGCGGTCGGTGGCCTCGACGCAGTTCCGGCCGGAGTCGCGGTGCTGATCGACGGCACGTCGGGCGAGATCGTCGTGTCACCTGAGTCGCGAACCGCGGCTGCGGCCGTCGATGCTTACAAGGCCACAGCGGCGAGAGTCGCTCAGTGGGAGGGGCCGGGAGCAACAAGCGACGGGCATCGGGTTGATATGTTGGCCAACGTTCAGGACGGCGCCGGCGCTCGAGCTGCCAGCCAGACGGCCGCTGAAGGTGTGGGCCTCTTCCGGACCGAACTCTGTTTCCTCGATCGGGACGTCGAACCAAGCGTCGACGAGCAAGCGAAGATCTACGGCGAGGTACTCGACGCCTTCCGTGGCCGCAAAGTGGTCATCCGAACCCTCGATGCAGGCTCGGACAAGCCGCTCCGATTCGCCAACCATCCCGATGAAGCGAATCCAGCTCTCGGTGTTCGCGGGATCCGAATTGCTGCACACGACAGTGGGATCCTCGATCGGCAGCTCGACGCGATTGCGGCCGCGGCCACCGAACGCGGCATAACGCCGTGGGTGATGGCACCGATGATCGCGACACCCGCCGAGGCAGAGTCCTTTGCTGCCAAGGTCCGCGACCGCGGACTCGTCCCGGGCGTGATGATCGAAGTGCCCGCGGCAGCTTTGCTGGCCGAGCACATTCTGGCGCACGTCGAGTTTCTGTCCATCGGCACCAACGACCTGGCGCAATACACCATGGCTGCCGATCGACAATCGGCAGAACTCGCAGCGCTGACGGATCCGTGGCAGCCTGCCGTGCTCACCCTGCTTGCTCGAACCGCTTCGGCGGGGGCCGGCGTCGGAAAGCCTGTCGGGGTGTGTGGTGAGGCGGCCGCCGACCCGCTTTTGGCCTGTGTGCTGGTGGGACTGGGGATCACATCGCTCTCCAGCGCCGCGACCGCTGTGCCGTCGGTCGGTGCGAAGCTCGCGACTGTGACATTCGAGGAATGTCGACGCGCTGCGCAAGCGGTACTCGGTACCACCGACCCCGTCACCGCACGCGCTGTCGCTGGATCCATCCTCGGCTGAACCGCACAACCCGAAGCACACAACCTGAAGCGCACAACCTGGGCGAAACAACCTGGGCGGCCCTACTATTCGCACTTGTGACCCAGACGCGACGTATCCAACCGCTGCGGTGGACCCTGCACGGCGACGGTAAGGCGATTGCCGACGGTGCGGTGGTTGCGCCCGACGAGCGGCTAACCTGGCCGCGAACGGTCGGGATCGGGATGCAGCACGTGATCGCGATGTTCGGTGCGACGCTGCTTGTTCCGACGATCACGGGGTTCCCTGTGACGACCACGTTGCTGTTCTCCGGCATCGGCACCGTGCTGTTCTTGCTGTTGACGGGTGGCCGGATCCCGAGCTACCTCGGATCGTCGTTTGCCTTCATCGCGCCACTCACCGCATCGGCCTCCGACGGGCCGGCGGCGCAACTCGGCGGTGTCCTTGCCGTGGGTGTTGTCCTCGTGCTGGTCGGCGTCGTCGTTCGCGTCGTCGGTGCCCGGTTGCTCGATGCCGTCATGCCTCCTGTGGTGACCGGTGCTGTCGTCGCGTTGATCGGGCTCAACCTTGCACCGGCCGCGGTCGGATCGTTCGAGCAACAGCCACTGGTTGCCGCAATCACGCTCGTAGGAATTCTCCTGGCGACCGTGCTCGGACGCGGCTTGGTCGGGCGGCTCGGCATCCTGGTCGGCGTCGTCACCGGATGGGTACTCGCCGCGGCGATAGGCGCACTGGCAACCGAACGAGTCGATGCGCTGCACGCCGCAGCGTGGTTCGGGTTGCCCGAACTTCGCGGTCCCACGTTCGACCTGTCGGTCATCCTGCTCACGCTGCCGGTTGTGGTGGTTCTGGTCGCGGAGAATGTCGGGCACGTGAAGGCGGTCGCGGCAATGACAGGCCGGTCCCTCGATGATGTCGCGGGCACCGCCCTGATCGCGGACGGAATTGCGACGACACTTGCCGGTGCGGGCGGCGGGTCGGGTACCACTACATACGCCGAAAACATCGGAGTGATGGCAGCGACGCGGGTCTACTCGACCGCGGCGTACTGGGTTGCCGCCGCGACCGCGATCGTGCTCGCGTTTTCGCCGAAGTTCGGTGCGCTGGTCTTCACGATCCCCGACGGTGTCATCGGCGGTGCCACTCTCGTCCTCTACGGGTTGATCGGTTTGTTGGGCGTCCGGATCTGGATGGACGCGAAAGTCGACTTCACCGATCCGGTGAATCTCACGGTCGCCGCAGCGGCCCTGGTCGCAGGCATCGGCGACCTGACGTTGAACGTCGGCAGTGTCGAACTCGGCGGGATTGCCTGGGGTTCGGTCGGGATCCTCGTCGGGTACCCGATCATGCGTCGCCTCTCACGTTGGCGAAGCGCCAACTAGCCCGGACGGCCACTGCTTCTTTCGCTCGAGTAGCGTGACCTCGAAGGCATTTGCCACGGTTTTGACATGAGGAGACGCAGTGGAGCGCACCATTTTTGAGCCGGAGCACGACCTGTTCCGTGAGTCCTACATCAAGTTTCTGGAACAGGACGTCGCGCCGAACCACCAGAAGTGGGAGGAGCAGCACATCGTCGACCGTGATGTGTGGCTCGCTGCGGGCAAGCAGGGTTTCCTCGGCACGGCATTTCCGGAGGAATTCGGCGGTGGCGGTGTCAAGGACTTCCGCTACAACACGATCGTCGCCGAAGAAACGTCTCGCCGTGGTTTCACCGGTCTCGGGTTCTCGTTGCACAACGACGTCGTTGCCCCGTACTTCCTCGACCTCGCCAACGACGAGCAGAAGCAGCGCTGGTTCCCCGGGTACGCGGCGGGTGAACTGATCGGCGCGATCGCGATGACCGAGCCCGGCACCGGAAGCGATTTGCAGGGCATCAAGACTCGCGCGGTGCGGGATGGCGACGACTGGGTTCTCAACGGCTCCAAGACTTTTATCACCAACGGGATCAACTCCGACCTCGTTGTCGTGGTCGCCCGAACCGACCCGGAAGCGGGATCGAAGGGCTTCAGCCTGCTCGTCGTCGAGCGCGGTATGCCGGGCTTCGAACGAGGCCGTCACCTCGACAAGATCGGGCTGGTCGCACAGGACACCGCTGAGCTCAGCTTCACCGACGTCCGCGTACCCGCCGCCAACCTCCTCGGTCAAGAAGGCATGGGCTTCGTTCACCTGATGCAGAACCTGCCGCAGGAGCGGCTGTCGATCGCGGTCATGGCAGCCGGCGCGATGGAAGGTTGCCTGGCAATGACCGAGCAGTACTGCCGGGACCGCAAGGCATTCGGCAAGTCGATCGGCTCGTTTCAGAACACCCGCTTCGTGCTTGCCGAGCTGGCGACCGAGACGACCGTCGTGCGCGTCTTCGTCGACAAGTGCATCGAATTGCTGAACGAAAACAAGCTCAGCGTGACCGAGGCCGCGATGGTCAAGATGAAGAGCACCGAAGAACAGGTGCGCCTCATCGACCGGTGTCTGCAGCTGCACGGCGGCTACGGATACATGCGCGAGTACCCGATTGCCAAGGCCTACATGGATGCTCGTGTTCAAACGATCTACGGCGGGACGACCGAGATCATGAAGGAAATCATCGGCCGCAGCTTGAACTTGAGCTGAGTTCGCGAGCGACGGGGCCTGATTGGCTCCGTCGCTCGCTGCTGCCTTACAGCTTGCGGATTACCGTGACGACCTTGCCGAGTACGGCCGCGCTGCTGCCGTTGATGGGCTCGAACAGCGGGTTGTGCGGGAGTAGCCACACTTCCTTGCCGGTGCGCTTGAACGTCTTCACGGTGGCTTCGCCATCGATCATCGCGGCCACGATGTCGCCGTTGTCCGCAACGTTCTGTTGCCGCACGACCACCCAGTCGCCGTCGCAGATCGCCGCGTCGATCATCGACTCGCCCACCACCTTGAGCAGGAACAGCGAGCCTTCGCCGACCAGCTCACGGGGGAGTGGGAACACGTCCTCGACCGCTTGTTCGGCGAGAATCGGCCCGCCCGCGGCAATCCGGCCCAGGACCGGAACGAACGTCGGTGTGGGCAGCTCCGGGCCGTCGGAGGAGTGCATCACGTCGTCGGCGAAGATGGGCGAACCCATCTGGTCGTCGATGCCGCGCACGTCGACCGCACGCGGACGGTTGGCGTCGCGACGCAGAAATCCCTTGCGCTCCAAGGTGCGTAGCTGATGCGCGACTGACGACGTGGACGTCAATCCGACGGCATCGCCGATCTCGCGGATGCTCGGCGGGTAGCCCCGCTCGCTGACCGATGCCCGGATCACCTCGAGTACCTTGCGTTGCCGGTCGGTGAGACCGGCGGCGATGTCCGGCCCGTCGTGGCTGCCGTCTTCCTTCATCCCTGGCCGTCCTTCATTGCTGCGCGGGTCGATTGCGGGTGGGTCGATTGAGGTGTTGTTCGTGTTCGAATCTAGCGCTCCGAAGCGATTGTCTCAAACATCTGTTCGACCGTGTCGTTACAAACTAGAGACTTTGTCGGTGGGGCGTGGTAGAAAATTCGAACAAGCGTTCATCGAACGCCTGATCGAACGCTCGAACGAAAAACGGAGGATCCGATGAGCATTGCATTCAACGACTACGCAGATGTTCGGGCACCGGCGCGCGATCCGCGCCGCGAAAGCTCGATGCCGCAGCGCCGACGAATCGGTCAGCCCAACAGCCGTCGGCCGGCAAGCGGCCAGCTCGGATACCGCACGTCACCAGCGGGATTGTCGTCCGCGGCGCACCCACTGCCCCGCCGGAAGCCGCGATCGGGCGGCCCTGTCGTGACGATCTGCGCGGCGCTTCTGACGGCGTTCGTCGTTGCAAGCATGATCGGTCTCGCGCATCTGCGTGCCGGGGATTCCGCCTCAACTCCGGGCGCCACGGCAGTGGTTCAGGTCCGTGGTGGCGAGACACTCTCCGATGTCGCGGTCCGGATTGCACCCGATTCGCCGGTCGGCCAGGTGGTCGCCGAGATCATCGAACTGAACGCGATGTCGGGCGCGGGCGTCCACGCCGGTCAAACCCTCATCACGCCGGCATCAGCCAATCCCTAATCGGTGGCAATCATGCTCGAACCCTTGCTCGACGTCGGTTACGGCCTTGTGCCGTTGACCACCGGCCACACGGACAATTCGCTACGGCGGGTATCCTCGGGTGCTGTTGGTCACATCACGCCGAGTGGTCACCTCGAAATCGCATATCTCGCGCGCGAATCCGTCGTCATCGATTTGCCAGAGAGAGCGACCACCGAGGTCGAGTATGTCGGCATCGACGAAGGATTCGACATGCACTGCCCATTCTGTCGACACCCCGACTCTCGAGTGGTCGACTCCCGTGAGGCAGAAGAGGGCGCTGCGATCCGTCGGCGCCGGTCCTGTCCGAACTGCGGCCGCCGCTTCACGACCGTCGAGACGGCGGTTCTTGCCGTTGTGAAACGCAGCGGCGTGACCGAACCTTTCAGCCGCGAAAAAGTCATGCGAGGCGTCCGTCGTGCGTGCCAAGGCAGGCAAGTCGACAACGACGCATTGAACCTGCTTGCACAGCAGGTCGAAGACGCTGTCCGTGCGTCAGGCTCGGCAGAGATCCCGAGTAATGAAGTGGGACTTGCGATTCTAGGTCCGCTTCGCGACCTCGACGAGGTTGCCTACCTGCGTTTCGCGTCGGTGTATCGGTCGTTCAGCTCTGCCGACGACTTCGAACGCGAGATCGAGGACATGCGCGCCCGACGCGAACAGGCCGCCGTTCCATCGGAATGATCAGCGAGTAATCGCCGCAATCGCGCGCTCGATGCGCTTCTCGGATATCGGGTACGGAGTACCCAACCGCTGCGCGAACAGGCTGATCCGCAATTCTTCGATGAGCCAGGAGACGTCCACGACGGCCGCTGTCGTCCGCCGATCCTCCGGCAGGCTGTCGAGCAGTCGCTCGTAGCGCACGTACACGCGATCGAGCACATCCATCCCTTGGCGGTCCCGGGTAGCGCTGCCAGGCAAGCCATCCAGGCGCACGACCGCCCCCTCGAGATATCTGGGAAGTTCACGCAGCCGGTCGGCGCCGACCTCGGATATGAACCCCGGAAACACGAGATTGTCGAGTTGGTGCGCCACATCGTCGGCGATGTCGCCACGAATATCGGCGAGGCGAGCCGCCACCTCCCGCGCATTGGCCAGAACCGGAATCACGAGACGTACCAATTGAGTTACGCGTTGCGGCAATTGCGGTCGGACCTTCGCAACGAGAGCGTCGAACTCGGCAGGTGATCGGACCGGCCCACCGGCCGCCGTGATCAGTTCATCGGCGGCGCACGCTCGAACGTCATCGATCAATGCGTCGACACTGCCGTGCGGATTCTGACTCAACGTCAGCCGGTCGCGCGGACCGAGTGCCGCCGTCACAGCCCTGACCGTTGTCGGAACAGCCTGCAGGACCAGGGTTCGGGTGCCGGCTCGCATTGCCTGCGCCTGCTCGCGTGCCGTGCTGAGTACGCGCACCGCGACGCCGCCTGGCTCGGCGACGAGCGCTGGATATCCGGTAACTCGCTGACCGCCGAGATCCCGCGTAATGGTTTCGTCGACGGTGCCAAGGGACTCCGAGGTCCAGACGGCCGCCGGCGGTCGCTCGGCGCCCGATGCCGCTTGTGCGACCGCCGCAGATACGCGCGGAGCCAGGACCTTTCGCAACCCGACGAGGTCCTTGCGTTTGCCGACAACGGTGCCGTTGGGCTCGACCGCCGCGAACGTCATGCGCAAATGGTCCGGGAGCGCGGCAACATCGAAGTCTGCCGGGCTGATCGGCAGTGCGCCGAGGCGCGACAGCTCGCGGGCCATCGCGTTGACCAACGGCTCCGATCGTGGTGTGACGGCGGCCAGCGAGGCTCGTGCGAAGTCGGGAGCGGGAACCACGTTGCGCCGTAATTGTTTCGGCAACGTCTTGATGAGCGCGGTCACGAGTTCCTCGCGCATCCCAGGAACGAGCCAATCGAATCCGACGGCGCGGACATGCGCCAGTTGGGCCATAGGAATTCGTGCTGTCACACCGTCGTCGTCATTGCCCGGCTCGAATTGGTACGTCAAAGGGAACTGCAGTTCACCTTGACGCCAGGCGTCGGGGTAGTCGCCGCCGAGAACCGCTCCGGCGTCTTCGTTGACCAAGGTCGCGGTCGTGAAGTCGAGCAGTGTCGGCTCGGTTCGCCGCGCCTTCTTCCACCACGAATCGAAATGACGTGCCGACACGACGTCGGTGGGTACGCGTTCGTCGTAGAAATCGAACATCGCGTCGTCGTCGACCAAGATGTCGCGGCGCCGCGCACGATGCTCCAACTCTTCGACATCCTCGAGCAGCGCACGGTTGCGCTCGAAGAACTGATGCTCGGTGCGCCACTCGCCTTGCACCAAGGCGTGCCGGACAAACAGTTCGCGAGAGGTCTCCGGATCGATGGAACCGTAGTTGACCGGTCGGCTCGTGACGAGCGGTATCCCGTAGAGCGTGACGCGTTCGTACGCCATTGCCGAGCCGCGCTTACTCGACCAGTGTGGTTCGGAGTACGTCTTTTTGATCAGGTGTGGCGCGAGCTTCTCGGCCCATTCGGGCTCGACCCGCCCGGCCATGCGGCCCCACAGTCGCGACGTTTCGACCAACTCGGCCGCCATCACCCACCGCGGTGGTTTCTTGGCCAACGACGATCCGGGGAAGATCGCGAACTTCGCGCCGCGAGCGCCCAAGAATTCACGAGTCTCGGCCTCTCTCACGCCGATGTGTGAGAGCAGGCCGGCCAGCACAGCCTGGTGGATCGAATTCTCGCCCGCGGGTTGGTTGTTCGGCTCCCACCCGAGCCCGCGCGTGATGGTGCGCAATTGGCCCTGGAGGTCTTGCCATTCGCGGATCCGCAGCCAGTGCAGGAACTCGCTTCGACACATCTTGCGGAACTGGTTGGACGACAGAGATTTACGTTGCTCGCCGAGGTACTCCCACAGTTTCAGGTACGCAAGGAAATCCGATCCGTCGACCGCGAAGCGGGCGTGTTGGGCGTCTGCGGCCTGCTGATGCTCGGTGGGACGTTCGCGGACATCCTGGATCGACAGCGCCGCCACGATGATAAGCGCCTCGCGAAGGCAACCGGTCCGGTGCGCCTCTGCCAGCATCCGCGCCATCCGGGGATCCAGTGGCAGGGTGGCGAGTTCGCGCCCGATCGCCGTGAGTACCAGGTGCTTGTCCTGGCTCGGCGCGATAGCTCCGAGCTCTTCGAGCAACGCAATACCGTCACGAATGCTGCGCGGATCGGGCGGCTCGACGAACGGGAAGTTCTCGATGTCGCCGAGACCCAGCGCAGTCATTTGGAGGATGACAGCGGCGAGGTTGGTCCGCAGGATCTCGGGTTCGGTGAACGCCGGCCGGGATTCGAAGTCGTCTTCGGAGTACAAGCGGATGCAGATGCCGTCGGCAACACGACCGCAGCGTCCGGCGCGTTGGCGGGCGGACGCTTGTGAAATCGGCTCGATCGGAAGCCGCTGCACTTTCGTGCGAAGCGAGTACCGCGATATCCGAGCGGTTCCCGGATCGATTACGTAACGGATCCCGGGCACCGTCAAGGAAGTCTCTGCGACGTTGGTGGACAGCACGACTCGCCGGCCGGTGTGTCCGGTGAACACGCGATGCTGCTCGGCCGCGGAGAGGCGCGCGTAGAGCGGGACGATTTCGGTGCGAGCAAGCTTCAAGTCGTTCAACGCGTCGGCAGTATCGCGGATCTCGCGCTCACCCGACAGAAACACCAGCACGTCGCCATCGCCTGCGGAGAAGAGTTCCTGCACTGCTTCGCTTACCGCATCGACGGGATCGCGGTCGATGGTCTGGTCGCCGACCTCGACGGTCAGGGGCCGGTAGCGGACCTCGACGGGGAACGAGCGTCCGGACACTTCGACAATCGGGGCAGGAACGCCGTCCCGCGCGAAATGGCGGGCGAACAGCTCGGGGTCGATCGTGGCCGAGGTGATGATCACCTTGAGATCTGGCCGACGTGGAAGCAGTTGCTGCAGGTATCCGAGCAAGAAATCGATGTTGAGGCTGCGCTCGTGCGCTTCGTCGATGATCAGCGTGTCGTATCGGCGCAGCAGGCGGTCACGCTGGATCTCGGCGAGCAGAATACCGTCGGTCATCAGCCTGACCAGCGTGTTCTCGGTCGCTTGGTCGGTGAACCTGACGGTGTATCCAACCGCGTCGCCTAGCTCGGTGTCGAGTTCCTCGGCGATGCGCTCGGCAACCGTGCGGGCAGCGAGCCGGCGCGGTTGGGTATGTCCGATCGCACCGCGGATGCCGCGTCCCAGTTCGAGACAGATCTTCGGAATCTGGGTCGTCTTGCCCGACCCGGTTTCTCCCGCGACGATCACCACCTGATGCGCAGCGATCGCGTCGGCGATGTCCTGCCGGCGAGCCGTGACGGGTAGGCCCTCGGGGTACCGAATGGTCGGAACAGCCGCTCGCCGGTCGGCGATTCTGAGTTCGGCTATGGCGATCTCGTTCTCAGCCGCCAAAATCGCGCCCGGGGTACGCGCGCGCTCGAGACGTCGCCTGAGGCGGTGTTCGTCCCTGATGGTGAGTGCGGCGAGGCGCTTGCGGAGATCGGACAGGTTCGCGGGAGGTGCGGTCGGTGTGCTGGACATGGCGGTTACAGCCTATCGAAACACCAGGTGTGCACGTCGCCACACAAATCCGCGGGAAGTGCCCACCGGCGTGCGACGATCGGCGAATGACCAACGCAACTGCGGAACGTACTGGTGCGCTCACGCCAATTGTGGTGCGACTGCTTCGCATCGGCTTTGCGGCGCTGTGTCTGGTCGCCCTTGCCTGGATCCCGATCCGCAACGCGGGCGAAGCCTCGTTCTCGATCGTGAACTATTTCAGCTACTTCACGATTCTTAGCAACGTGCTCAGCGTGATCGTGCTGGCGATCGGCGGAATCCTTGATCCAGATACCAAGCGCTGGCAACTGATTCGCGGCGCCGTCACCTTGTACATGATCATCACGTGCATTGTGTACGCGATCTTGCTGGCCAACGTCGACGTCATGCTGACAGACGAGTGGATCAACTACGTCCTGCACAGGCTGATCCCGATCGTCCTGCTCCTGGACTGGCTGATCGCGCCGCCGAAGCTGCGCATCGATGACAAGGAATGCTTGTCATGGCTGGTATTTCCGTTGGTGTACGGGGTCTACAGCCTGATTCGCGGCGAATTCGTCGACTGGTACGCCTATCCGTTCCTCGACCCACGTCAACAGGGATATGTCTCACTTGTGATCGGTTTGATCGTCTTGTCGGGCGCGATGGTTCTGATGGCGCTCGCGGTCGGCGCATTGGGTCGTCTTGCGGCCCGGTGGCGCTATCGAGGCGAGGCGCACGATACCGTCGTCTGAGCATGTGTTCGGCGACAAGTAGGGGTAGGCAAATGGGTTCACTGTGGCATGGCTTCGCCGACATGGGTGCGGTGGAAAGTGCGGGTGCCTTCGTCGTTGCGCGTGGCGAAGGGGCATACATCTGGGATGCCGACGGGAATCGCTACCTCGACGCCACTGCTGGTCTGTGGTTTACGAATGTCGGTCACGGTAGGCGTGAGATCGCCGATGCCGTTGCCACCCAGCTGTCGAAAGTGGCGCACTACTCGAACTTCGGCGACTTTGCGCCAGACGTCACCATCGAGCTCGGCGAACGACTCGCGGCGATCGCGCCGGTGCCGGGCAGCAAGATCTTCCTGACCTCCGGTGGATCGGACTCCGTGGACACCGCTGCGAAGCTCGCACGTCGGTACTGGCATGAAGTCGGCCGGCCGTCGAAGCGGATCGTGGTCGGGCGGCAGAAGGCGTATCACGGTATGCACGTTGCCGGGACCGCGCTCGCTGGAATCCCGGTTAACCGCGAGGGATACGGCGAACTGATGGCCGACGCGCGCACAGTGGAGTGGGACAACGCGAAGAGCCTGCTGGCCTTGATCGAGGAGATCGGCGCCGACAACATCGCAGCATTCTTTGTCGAGCCGATCATCGGTGCCGGCGGGGTGTACCTGCCGCCGGAGGGGTACCTCGCCGAAGTCCGGCAGATCTGCCGCGATCACGAGATCTTGTTCGTGGTCGACGAGGTGGTCACCGGATTCGGTCGTATCGGCGGATCCTGGTTCGCCTCTTCGCGATTCGACCTCCAGCCGGACCTGATGACAACAGCGAAGGGACTCACGTCGGGATACGTCCCGATGGGTGCGGTCTTCATCGCGCCGCACATCGCCGAGCCGTTCTTCGCCGGTGGTGTGTGGTGGCGCCACGGATACACCTACGGTGGCCACGCCGGTGCGGCCGCCGCGGCCATGGCGAACCTCGACATCATCGAGCGTGAGAACTTGCTGGACGAATCCAAGCGCTTGGAATCGGCCTTGCACGAACACCTCTCGCCGCTGGTCGACCATCCGCGCGTGCAGGAAGTGCGCAGCGGGATCGGTGCCGTTGCTGCGGTTCAGCTCGTCGATCCCGCGGAGGCGCTGCCGTTCGTCAAGACGCTTCGCGCGCACGGTGTCTCGGGGCGTGCCGCCGGTATCGGTGCCATGCAGTTCTCGCCGTCGTTCGTGATGACCGACGAGCAGGTCGCGGAGATGGCTGCGTCGGTCCGCGCCGCGTTGGGCTGATTCTCAGTCGGCAGTGTCCCGGCGCTGCCCCCCTGCACGAAAGCGTTCGCGCACCGTGGGTTTCGCAGCCGGCGCCGGGACCTTGCCAGCCGCGGTGGCGCGTGTGAAACGAGCATGTAGCTGCTCGCGCACCTCGTCGGGCGTGTACGCCTGCCGTTTGCGCTCGTTTCGCGCGACCATCACACCGGTGGCCGCGACACCAACCGCTCCCGCGAGTCCGGCCAATTTCAACATTTGCGCACCTGTTAGTCGCATCCCTCTAGGCTATTGCCATGTCTCCCCGGATGCATGAGTCTCAGGTAAATCTGGACGTCGCGGTCGATCAAACGCGGACCGGCGACATTTGGATCTTCCGCGGCAACTCCGGCCCCGATCGCGCCATCCGGGCGTTGAGCAACAGCCCGGTCAATCATGTCGGGATGGCGGTGGTGCTCCAAGATCTGCCGCCATTGATGTGGCACGCCGAACTGGGGCGGTCGTTGCAGGACATGTGGACTGGGCGCTACCAACGTGGTGTGCAGTTGCACGATCTGCGCCAAGCCGTGCAGGTCTGGTGCGGCCGATACCAGCAGGCCGGTTGGCTGCGACAGCTCGAGCCGGCGGTGACTCAGGAGCAGGAAGACGCGCTCTTGCGCACGATAGCGCGCCTTGACGGTACCCCGTTTCCGTCGACGGCAAAGGTGACCAGTAGATGGTTCGCGGGTCGGATTCCCGCGCTGCGGAAAGGAACTCCCGCAGCCGATACGACGTTGGAGACGACGTATTGCGCGGAGGTGGTCGGCCTGACCTACGAGTCGATGGGCCTGCTCCGAAAAGAACGGCGCAGCAATTGGTACGACCCCGGCAAGTTCTGGAGCGGTGACCGACTCCCGATGGCGCCAGGGTTCGAGCTGGGTCGAGAAATCGCGGTGACACTCACCCCCGATGAGCTTGCGGCCGGACGTGGCTAGCGAGCGTCGCTACTGACGAAAACAACTGTGCGCGAGTCTTACCCCTGGAGGGGTATGTGATGTCTCAGGACATGTTGAACAAATGTGTCTCAGGACTTCGTGGACGATTTTTTGGTGAGCAATTGTGAGGTTACCGTTCTGTCGAGGGTCAGGGTGCGTGCGAGGCGGTCATCGACCATGATGGTGACCT
>JBBSKP010000089.1:0-18917 GCA_038256175.1 Mycobacteriales bacterium | reverse complement strand
GCTGCGAACTCGCTGTAGCCGTCGAGGCCGAGCCACCGGCTTGCCGGCACGTGGAGCAAGTAGCCGGCGATGTTGGCGGTCATCGCTCCCGCGGTCACCATCGTCATACCGGCTACGGCCGTATGAGTGACGGGACGGGAGATCATCCGCCCATGATGTCAGGCGCGCGAATCGGGTCCCTGTGTCGTCACAACGTAGGGTGCCGCACATGGGTCCCGGCAACTCGCGATTGATCCGCGCAGCGCCGGCGGCGTACAGCTTCGGCCTCGCGGCGGTCGTGTTCGGACCCTTGTTCGCGCCCGGGTATCTGCTGCTTCGCGATGCGGTCAGCACGCCGCGGTCGTACTTGACCGACTCGGCACTCGGCCTCGGTGATGCAGCGCCGCGAGCTGTCCCCCAAGACGCTCTACTCGCGGTGGCCTCGACGGTGGTCGACGGCGGGATCGTCGTCAAGGTGATCCTGTTCGCGTCCTTGTGGCTTGCGGGGCTGGGCGCGGCTCGGATGGTGGGGACCGTGCTCGGGGTCGGTATCGGTCCGCAGCTCGTGGCAACCACCGTGGTCGTCTGGAATCCCTACGTCGCCGAACGACTGCTGCAAGGGCACTGGAGTCTGCTCGCGGGGTATGCGGCGCTTCCGTGGGTGGTCCTTGCCGCTGTCCGTATCCGGGCGGGCGCCGGTGCGACAGCATGGTGCGCGCTCGCCGTCTGCCTTGCGGCAGCGGGATTGACGCCGACCGGTGGGTTGCTTGCTGCGATTGTGGCCTTGGCTGTGGTCCGCGGCCTGCAAGTGATCGGTGTAATCGTCGTTGTGGTGCTCGCGGCGTCGCCGTGGCTGACGGCTGCGTTGGTCTCCG
The DNA here is from genome assembly GCA_038256175.1 of Mycobacteriales bacterium. Taxonomy (GTDB): domain Bacteria; phylum Actinomycetota; class Actinomycetes; order Mycobacteriales; family Mycobacteriaceae; genus Antrihabitans. Next base: position 18,063 of record JBBSKP010000089.1, on the reverse strand, counting down.
GCAGCGGCACCGATGCGTCCGATCCAGCGGGCGTCGCCGCGTTCGCGGCACGCGCCGAGCCGGGCTTGGGCACGATCGGCAGCTTGCTGGGTCTCGGCGGCATCTGGAACTCGACTGCCGTGCCCGACAGCAGAACTGGATTGTTCGCCCTGGTCGGCACCGTTCTTCTGCTCGCAGTTGTTGCAATCGGCGTACCCGCCTTGATCCGGCGACGGGACGCGACGGTCACCGCTCTCGCCGTCCTTGGTGTCGCGAGTGTGCTGTTCGGAACGCTGGCTGCGACGCAGTGGGGCATCGAGATCGGCGAGTGGACGGTCGCCCATGTGCCAGGCGCAGGTTTGCTGCGCGACGCCCAGAAATGGGTCGCGCTCGCTATGCCGGTGTACGCCCTCGCCGTAGCGTCGGGCTGTGCTGCCTTGATGAAACGCTTCCGGCCGCGCGCGGCCGTTCCAAAAGCGGCGGTGCCGGTCGCGGCCGTGGCAATCGTGCTGATCTCGCTGCCGGATCTGGTGTGGGGTGTCGGCGGTTCGCTGCGCCCAGTCCACTATCCGTCGTCGTGGCAGGTGGTGGCGTCGCAGCTCGGCTCGACCGACGGCGACGGCGACGTTGCCGTCCTGCCGGCCGGGATGTTCCGCATCTTCGACTACAGCGGCCGCGCGCCAGTGCTGGATCCTGCGCCGAGGATGCTGCCGCGTGATGTGCTGCAAACCGGGGAGCTGGTTGTCGCCGGTGGCGGTGTCGGTGGTGAGGGTGGCCGCGCGGCCAAGGTCGAGGCGTTATTGCTCGGCGGCGGTTCGGCACGCGAGCTCGGCAGGCTCGGAGTGACGTGGGTTCTGGTCGAGCGGACGACGCCTGGACCGGTCGGTGAATCGGCTCGGACGCTGGGTGAGCTCACCGAGGTGTATGCGGATGATCAGCTTGCGTTATATCGAGTGCCCGGCGGTGTCGCTTTGCCTGCGCCGAGCCGGGTTGCCGTCACCGCCGCCCATATCGTGTGGGCGGGCTTGTTAGCCGGCGGCGTGGTGGGTCTGGGTTTCGGATTCCGACGCAGGCGATCCGATCAGTCCTGATATGCGCTCCCCGCGCGAAGATGCGTGCAGGACGTCGAACACCCCGCTCGCCGTCTGCTCCCACGAGAATTCCTGCGCACGGACGCGCGCCTTCTGCCCGAGCACCGTGCGGGTTTCGGAATCGGCGAGCAACGCCTCGACAGCATCGACGAGCTCACCGGCGTCGCCGACGAGCAGCCCGGTGACGCCGTCGATGATCGAATCGGTCAGCCCCCGCGAGCTGCGGTAGCCGATGGTGGGGACACCGTGCTGTGCCGCCTCGATGACGGCGAGCCCCCAGCCCTCTTTGCGGGACGGCAGCACATGGAGCCAGGCGCGCGCCAGCAGCTCGTGCTTGCGCTTTTCGGATACGTGACCGTGGAAGGTCACATAGTCGACGATTCCCAGTTCGGCGGCGCGTTCACGAAGCTTCTCGTCCCACCAGCCGCCCCCGACGATGTCGAGGTGCAGGCCAGGGAACCGATCGCACAACGCGGCAGTCGCGGCGAGCGCGTCCTCGATCTGCTTGTGCGGCACGAGCCGAGACAGCACGACGATGCTCGGGTGGGTTGTGCGCGTGCTCGCCGAGCCCGGTGTCACGCCTGCGGGAATCGCCTCGGCGCCGTTCCGTACGACCGCGATTCGTTCGTTTTGCACGCCGAGCGCTGCCAACTCTTCGGCAGACGGCAGGGACACGGTGAGGTATTGATTGCGGCGATGCACGCGCGGTGAGAGCACGGATTCGAGCCACCACCCGACGCGACCGGTCAGCTCGCCCGCGACGGGCCACTGCTCGCGGTGGCAGTGATGTACCAGCACTGTGACAGGTGCTCCCGCGACTGCGCGCGCGAAGAACGGGACGCCGTTCTGGGTATCGATCACCGCATCCGGGCGGATCCCGCGCAGCGATCCGAGGCCGAGTCGCCCGAGCGCGATCGCAGCGAGCGCGCGGGGGTAAACGCCGAAGCGACCGCCTGCGCGGCTGATCTCGATACCGTCGATGACCTCACGTTTTGCGGCACCGGGGTAGCGAGCCGTACGCAGCGTGACTTTGATCCCGCGGGCCGCCAATTGAGTGCCGACATGCTCCAGGTAGCGCTCGCTCCCGCCGCCCTGTGGGTGCCCAGTGTCACGCCAGCAGAGCAGCAGCACCTCGCGCACGTGACGTCTCTTCCTGTATCGGCAACTTGACGGTATTGCTGCACACAGTAACGGTTCGGCTCAGCGCCGGCCTCCCGCTAGGGTTGCGTTCCGTGTCTCGCCGATCCGTCACCGCTGGATTCGCCCGCCGGGCGACACTTCGTCGCTCCGTGCGGCTGCTCGGCGACTTCCGCCACGAGCAGACCGATCCGCAGCATTTCTATGGCTCGCTCGCACGTGATTCGGTGGAGCTGATCGGCGATCTCTACCTCGGCGCGACCGGGCACACCCTTGCCGGCAAGACCGTGCTCGACGTGGGTGGCGGCCCGGGCTACTTCGCGGAACAGTTCGACGCGGTCGGCGCTCGCTACATTCCGGTCGAGCCCGATCCGACCGAGATGCATGCCGCCGGCCTGCAAGTACACGGCGCGGTGCGTGGCTCCGGAATGGCGCTGCCGATCCTCGATGGTGCTGTCGATGTCTGCTTCTCGTCCAACGTCGCCGAGCACGTGCCCGAGCCCTGGGTGATGGCGCAGGAGATGTTGCGGGTCACCAAACCGGGGGGCCTGATGGTCCTGTCCTACACGGTGTGGCACGGCCCCTTCGGTGGTCATGAGACCGGTCGCTGGCACTACCTCGGCGGCGAGCGGGCAGCCCGTCGATACACGCGCAAGCACGGCCGTGAGCCCAAGAACCGATTCGGAACGTCTTTGTTCGCGGTCACCGTTGCGGACGGGTTACGTTGGGCGCGTTCACTTTCCGACGATCAACTGTTGGCGACGTTCCCCCGATATCACCCACGGTGGGCGTGGTGGATTGTGCGAATTCCAGGCGTACGAGAGGTTTTCACAAGCAACCTGGTCATTGTGGCTTCGCCCCCTGTGCGCGAGTCTCACCCCCAGGAGGGTGAAACTCACGCACAGTAGGTGGATGGCGAACATTGCCCTCGACGTTGGCGGAACCAAGCTTGCAGCTGCTCGTGTTGCCGAGGACGGGTCGCTCGACGCGATCCTCAAAGTGGCGACACCGGCGACGGGCGTGTGGGATGCCTGCGCTGCCTTATTGGCGAAGGTGGCAGGCACCGGGACCGTCGATCGAGTTGGCATCGCCTCAGCGGGTCCGGTCGACACCGTCGCAGGCACCACGTCCCCGATCAATATTCCGGACTGGCGCGGCGGCTTCGGGATTGTCGCGGCAGCGCAGCAGCTGTTCCCAGCGGCTCGAATCAGCTTCGCGATGGACGGTGCGTGCGCCACATGGGCCGAGCACCTTTTCGGCGCGGGACGCGGAGTTCCCGATCTCCTCGGCATGGTGGTGTCGACCGGAATCGGTGGCGGCGTCGTGCTCGACGGCAAGATCGTCAGCGGCAGGACGGGAAATCCGGGACATGTCGGACACATCGTCGTGCCAGGGTCGGACGATCCATGCGCGTGCGGCGGGATCGGGTGCGTCGAAGCGGTGGCGAGCGGGCCGTCGTCGGTCCGCTGGGCCAGGGCGCAAGGGTGGACCGGAACCGACGGAATCGAACTATCGAAGGCAGCCGACGCCGGCGATGCCATTGCCGTTGCCGCACTCCACCGCGCGGGAACCGCGATCGGGCAGGCGATCGCGTCCGCGGGAGCGCTGCTCGACATGGACCTCGTGGTCATCGGCGGCGGATTCGCGCAGGCCGGCCCATTGCTCTGGGAGCCGCTGCAGGAATCGATCGCACGTCACGCTCGCCTAGCCTTCCTCTCCGACCTCCGAGTCGTGCCCGCGGTACTGGGTGGGCTCGGCACGTTGACGGGCGCCGGCGCACTTACCCTCGAGAACCCATAGTGAAACGTGTTCTAGTTCTGTAACGTGTTTCACATGACAGCGGGGCAGCAGACTGAAGCAGACCACAACGCCGAACTGGCGCGACCGACAGCATCCATACGCGACACCGGGTTGCTGCGCGATGAACTACTCGACTGGTTGACGGCACAGCTCCCCTCGACGGCGGCCCCGGAGATCGACTCGGTGACCCTGCCGGCGGCAAACGGGATGTCGAGCGAAACCATCCTGTTCGACGCGACGTGGGCGGAGGACGGTGAACGACGGCAACACCCGCTCGTCGCGAGGGTCGCCCCGGGTGAGACGACGATGCCAGTCTTCCCGAGCTACGACATGCACACCCAGTTCGAGGTCGTCCGGTCCGTTGCCGCACATTCGGCGGTACCGGTCCCCACCACCTATTGGTCGGAATCGGATCCAGGTCCGCTCGGTGCGCCCTTCTTCGTCATGCAGCGGATCGACGGTCAGGTCCCGCCCGACGTGATGCCGTACAACTTCGGCTCGTGGGTCACTGAAGCCACCGCCGCGGAACGGGAAAGACTCCAGCAATCGACGGTCGCAACCCTGGCGCAGCTACACGCAATCCCTGATCCCGCAACAAAGTTCGGGTTCCTCGGATCGCCGGGGAGAAGTGGCGGCGAGGCGCTGCGGACTCATATCGCGGGCCAGCGCGCATATTACGAGTGGGTGAGCGCGGACGGTCCCCGCTCACCTCTGCTCGAGAGGTGTCTGGCCGAGCTCGAAGCGAACTGCCCCGTAGACGATTCGCCTCCAGTGCTGTGTTGGGGAGATTCGCGAATCGGCAACATCATCTACCGGGAGTTCGAGCCCGCCGCCGTACTCGACTGGGAAATGGCGGCATTCGGGACCCCGGAGATGGATCTCGGCTGGATGATCTTCCTGCACAGGTTCTTCGAAGACCTGGCAAAGGTTGCGGGGCTTGCAGGTTTGCCCGATTTCTTGCGACGCGATGCGGTGGCCGACAGCTACCGCGAGCTCACCGGGCGAACCCCGGTGGATCTAGATTTCTACACGCTCTACGCCGCGGTTCGCCACGCTATCGTGATGTTCCGTGTACAAAGCCGCGCAATCCATTTCGGGCAGGCGCAGGCGCCCGACAATCCGGACGACATGATCCTGCACCGGCCGACCTTGGACGCGATGCTTGCGGGCACCTACTGGGACGGGGTCGCCTGATGCTGTCACCGATGGACGACTACCCGATTCACCAAGTGGCCCAGCCTGTTCGCCAGGTTGCTACATCCGATCGGAACTTCTACGACCGCTACTACTTCAACTGCTACCCCTTGACCGCTGAGTTGTTCTTGATCATCGGTCTCGGTCAGTACCCGAATCTCGGTGTGACCGATGGGTTTGCGGTGGTACGACACGGCGACGATCACATCGTGTTCCGATCGTCGAAAGCGCTCGGCGCCGATCGCACGGACACCTCCGTCGGGCCGTTGCGTATCGAAGTTCTCGAGGGTTTGCAGCGGCTACGCGTGGTGCTCGAACCGGGCGATCACGACATCAGCTTCGACCTCACCTTCGAGGGCAATGTGCCTGCGCACCAAGAGGCACGGCATTATCGCCGCCACCTCGAGCGAGTCATTTTCGACACCGCACGCTTCGTACAGACCGGGAACTGGACCGGCGAGCTCACCGTGGACGGGCAGACGCGGCCCGTTGATCCTGAAGGCTGGCGGGGAAATCGGGACCGGTCCTGGGGCGTGCGCCCGGTCGGCGAGCCTGAGCCGGCCGGCCGTCGCGCGGCCGAGGGCATGCAGAACTTCTTCTGGATCTACAGCGTGATGCAGTTCGACGAATTCTCGGTATTCACGTTCGTTCAGGAAGAGGAGAACGGCAAACGCATAGTCGAGGAGGCCGTGCGGATCTGGCCGGGTCGCGAACCCGAATGGCTCGGCAGACCGGAACACAGCTTGCAATTCGCCTCCGGCACGCGCGATGTGACCAAGGCAGAGATGAGTTTCCATCCCGCCGTTGGTGACCCGGTCACGGTCGTGTGCGAACTGCAGCTTTCCAATTTCATCGGCATCGGCACGGGGTACGGCCTCGACGCGGACTGGCGGCACGGTATGTGGCAGGGCGATCTTGTGGTGCAGGGTCTGCGCAAGAAGGTCGCCGAGATCGCCCCGGAACTCCGGATGTTCTGCCCTGTCGATCACCTCGCAAGATTCGAGCTGCGCGAAGGACACCAAACATATTCAGGCACTGGACTTTTCGAAGTCGGTGCGATCGGCCCGCACGCGAAGTACGGGTTCATGAGCTTCACAGACGCAGCGAACTGACAACGCCGCAACCTGACAAACACAGAGGGACTAGTTATGACTGATTTCGACAAGCTCTTCATCGGTGGGCATTGGGTCGCGCCGGCATTGGCCGAGCGCCTCGACGTGTTCTCCCCCGCGACCGAAGAAAAGGTTGGCAGCGTTCCGATCGCTGCACCGGCCGACATCGATGCCGCTGTCACCGCAGCGCGACAGGCGTTCGATTCGGGCCCGTGGTCGCGGTCGACGCCGGCCGAGCGCGCGGCAATTCTCACCAAGGCTGCGAAGCTGATCGAGGAACGCGGCACCGAACTCGCCGCGCTCATCTCCGCTGAGATGGGTGCTCCCCCAGCCGGTGTGAACATGATGCAGCAGATTCCGTCGCTGGCAACACTGAACTATTACGCCGGACTTGCGGAGAGTTTCCCCTGGGAGGAGACACGCAACGGTGTGTTCGGACAGAGCAAGGTCACCCGTGAGCCGGTCGGCGTGGTCGCCGCCGTTATCGCGTGGAATGTTCCGCTGTTCCTCGCTGTGAACAAGCTCGCGCCTGCGTTGCTTGCCGGCTGTACGGTGCTGCTCAAGCCCGCACCCGAAACGCCGCTGAACGCAAACCTGTTGGCAGACATATTCACCGAGGCCGGTCTGCCGGAGGGCGTGCTTTCGGTATTGCCCGGCGGCGCCGAGACTGGCGAATATCTCGTCTCGCATCCGGGCGTGGACAAGGTGACGTTCACGGGTAGCACGGCGGTGGGCCGCAAGATCGGCGCGATCGCCGCACAGCAGCTCAAGCGCTGTTCGCTCGAGCTCGGCGGCAAGTCCGCCGCAATCCTGCTCGAGGACATGGACATTCCGTCCACGATGCCGATGTTGATCATGTCGGGTTTGATGAACACCGGCCAAGCGTGCGTCGGGCAGACGCGAATTCTTGCCCCGCGATCGCGTTATGACGAGATCGTCGAGGCGATGGTGAACTTTGCTCCCTTCATGCCCGTGGGTATGCCGTCGGATCCGGCCGCGCAACTCGGACCGATCATCACCGAGAAGCAACGCGATCGCGTCGAGGGCTACATCGCGAAGGGTAAAGAAGAGGGCGCCCGTGTGGTGCTCGGCGGCGGCCGACCGGCAGGCCTCGACAAGGGATGGTTCGTGGAGCCGACAATCTTTGCCGACGTTGATAATTCGATGACGATCGCACGCGAGGAGATCTTCGGTCCAGTCCTGTGCGTGATCCCGTACGACTCCGTCGAAGAGGCCATCAAGATCGCGAACGATTCCGACTACGGCCTGGCGGGATCGGTCTACACCACCGATATCGAGAAGGGCCTCGACGTCGCGCGGCAGGTGCGCACCGGCACGTACGCCATCAATTGGTATGCCTTCGATCCCGGTTCGCCGTTCGGCGGATACAAGAACTCCGGAATCGGACGTGAAAGCGGACCGGAGGGCCTCGACGCCTACTGCGAGCAGAAGTCGGTGCTGATGCCGCCGGGCTACGCGGGCTGAGTCCACGCTGGGCGGCCACACGCTATTATGCCGCTTATGCCGGTTTTCATAGTGCAACTCAGCCGGCTCATGCGACCTTTGGTGATCGGCTGGATGCTTCCGCTGACGATCGCGATATTCGTCTTTGCGAGCAGTTGGCTGGCGATGTTGTTGCTCGAGCCATCCTCGAACGAGATCACGGCGCTGCAAAATTACCCCTGGTACTTCGTCGTCACCGCGGCAACGGTGGGCTATGGCGACTTCTTTCCCACCTCGGTGGGCGGGCATTTCGTTGGGGTGTACGTCATTATCGGCGGGATCGTCGCGCTGACCATGCTCTTCACTCGTATGGCGGAGAAGATCTCGGTAACGAAGGGACGACGGGTGCGCGGACTCGCAGAACTCGATATCGCTGATCACATTGTGCTGCTTGGCTATTGCGAAGGTCGTACCGACCGGCTGGTCGATGAACTTCTCGCCGAGCCCCAAGTGCGCCTGGTCCTGTGTGCCTGGGACAACTTGCAAGAACACCCCATGCCCGGTGCCGACAGGGTCAACTTCGTGCGTGGTGACCTCACCGACTCGAAGGTCTTGACCCGCGCTGGCGTTCCCGCCGCCGCGACGATTCTCATTGACGGCAGGGACGACAACGAGTCCCTCGCTATCGCGGTCGCCGCTGCGCACGGAAGCCGGTCATCCCGTCGCGGGGCCGCCGATAGTCGTACGCGACTGATCGTTGCACTGCAAGATATGGCTCGTGCCAGTCAGTTCCGCTATGTGAGCTCACGTCTGCAGTGTGTGCCATGGCATGTGCCGAACTTGCTCGTCGAAGAGGCGCACGACCCGGGAATCAGCCAGGTTTACGCCGAGTTGATGGCCGCTGGCGGTGGCGGCAATACCTACTCCCTGCAGCTGCCCCGCGACTACGCCCGGTTCGGTGATGTCCAGACAGACCTGGGCCGCCGCTTCTCTGCGACGGCACTCGCCGTGCGGTGCAAAGGCGACCTGGTCGTGTGCCCGCCATGGGACGAGCCGGTGAGCGCCGGTACGACGGTCTATTACGTCGCGGCGGATCGCCTGGATCCCGCATCGCTGTGATCAACCGGATCTGGCTGGCGACAGTTCTGCTGGTGCCGATGCTCGCCTGCAGTGCGCCGGCATCGGCGAGTCCGCCGGCGGTCGCGCATTCGGTCGACGCTATCCCGCAGATCGGCGCGGTCTTCCTCGGCGATACACCGCTACACACGTGCAGTGGCAGCGTGCTCGATAGCGCGACCGGCGATCTCATTCTCACGGCCGCGCATTGCGTCGTCGGTCCAGGTGTGGGTATCTCGTTTGCGCCGGGCTACGCGAACGGGATTTCCCCGTTCGGCGTGTGGCGCGTGACCCAGATCTTCGTAGACCCCGAGTGGACCGCTACGCAGGATCCGCAACACGACTACGCGATAGCTCGAGTCGCCCGTAGGCCCGGCCTGTCGACGATCGAATCCGTGGTGGGAGGCGGACTTCGGCTTGCCCCAGCACCTCAGGTCGGCACCGACGTCACGATTGTCGGATACGGATTGGGTCTCAACGACAAGCCTCTGTCGTGCACCGCGGGCGCCCGACTCGTCGATGGCTTCCCGTCGTCGCCGTGTACCGGATTCGTCGATGGAACAAGTGGTGGTCCGTGGGTTGTCGATGACACGCTCACGGGCGTGATCGGGGGCCGTTATCAAGGTGGCTGCAACGACCAGGGCCTCTACTCGTCTGCCTTCGGCGATGCCGCCCGCGCGCTGCTCCATCGTGCGGAGACCGCAACCGCAGGGGATGTGGCGCCGATCGCCTTGCTGGCCAACAGATCTTGACGCTCAGAAAAAGAGTGGACGGGATTCGGATCAGGTTGATAGCGTGGTCGCGACCGTGAAATTACGCGAGGAGGTGAGACCCATGAACGCAGTAACCATGTGGGTGCTCCCACTCGTGTTCACGGATCGGCGATTGACGTAGATGTCGCCGGGAGCGCCTCCACCACAAGGCAATCCCGAAAGGCAACATTATGCAATTCACCTCTGAGACATCGTCGAACGGTGTCATCGAACGAAATTTCACTCTGGATGAGATCACCGGCGTGCTCTGGTCACCGGAATCTGGAACCGCCGGCGCACCACTGCTGTTAGCAGGGCATTCCGGCGGAATGCACAAGAAGGCGCCGGGGCTTGTAGCCAGCGCACTCCACAGCGTGACCAACTCCGGGTTCACCGTCGCCGCAATCGACGCGCCCGGCCACGGTGACCGGCCGCGCAACCTTCAAGATCAACAGCGGGCCGAGGCGATCCATCAGGCCCGGGCGGCCCGCGAGCCGATCGCCCCAGCCGTCATCGACTACAACATGTCGCTGGCGGAGCGTGCGATTCCGGAATGGCAGGCGACCCTGGACGCCCTGCAGGCGTTGCCCGAGATCGGTGTCGACGCACCGATCGGCTACGGCGGAGTGAACCTGGGTGTCGTGACCGGGCTGCTGTTGGCGGCGGTCGAATCCCGGATCGTTGCCGTGAGCTTCGGTGGGGTTTTCGTGAACGACGCTCTGATCGAGGCGGCACGAAAGGTCACGGTCCCGGTCGAGTACCGAATTCCCTGGGATGACAAGGAATTCGACCGCACATCCGGGGTCGCGTTATTCGACGCCTTCGGCGCGAAGGAGAAGTCGATGCACGCACGCTCGGGCAGGCACTACCCGGTTCCCGAATACGAGCGCGACACCTCGGCTCGGTTCTTCGCGCGCCACCTCGGCCGGGTTGCTATTTGACGACCATCTCGACAGCCTTTGCAATCCGGCGTGCAGGAGTCTCGGGGCGCTTCGCCTCGTTGACCGCGTTGACGTGTTCACGTCGGTGGCTGTAGCTGAGTTTGTCGAAAGCTGCACGGGCACCGGCAGAGTCGAGCGCATTGGCCAGGTCGTCGGGTATCCCGACGGTGCGCTCGCCGGTGTCGCGGCTTAATGTCACCTCGACAGTGTCGCCTGGTTGTTTGCCGAGCTGGTCCCGGATCGCCTTCAGTAAGCCGAGGCAGGGGCCGCTGCCCATCGAGGCGATCGATCCGGCGTAGGCAACACCGTCGAAGGTCGCGTTGACCGGTATCCGTCCACCACCGCCGAGTGCCGCGACGACGTTGACCGGCACCGCGACGTAGGCGCCGCCTCCCCCGGTTCCGGTCGACTCGATCTTGCCCGTGAATGTCGCTGTCACTGCTGCCTTAGATCCTGCAAGGGCTGTCCGGGCCGCGGAGGTAGGCCTCGACGTCGGCCTTGGTGGGTTGTCCTTCATCAGGCCGGCGGCGGGCTCCGCGTTGTTGATCTCGTCGAGGTAGTACCGCATCTCGCCTTTGCCTTGCTCGAACTCGACCAGGCACTGACCATTCGCGCCGAATTTCACGTCGGCTTCGTACAGCGTCTTGTTCTTTCCGAGTGTCGGAGACGCTCATGCCCGCCTGCTCGAGCTGCTTCTTGAAGTCTTTCTCCTGGCTCCACAACTCGAGCGGCCGATAACCAATGTCGCTGCTACGACCAACGTCGCGGCACCACGAGCGACCATGAGATTCACCTTTCGACTGGAGCGTCACACACCCGCACTTGCCGAAAAGAATTCGCATACTCCGGCCGAGTCTTACGCGATCGCTGCCCTGACCCGCTCTGCTGCGGCAAGGCCGTCGATCCGACCGCGCTCGAACTGCGGAATGCGGTCGGATTCGTTGAATGCGGACAGCGGTGCGATCGGCGGGTCCGGAACCAGGAGTTCCGTCTTGATCCCGGCCGCCGCAAGCTGTTCCAGCTCGCGCGCAGTCGCGCGATCGCCGAACTGTCCGATCCAGTCGTCTCCGCCGAGCGGGCTGATGATCACAACGGCGTCGATGTCTTTATCGAGCAACAGCTGTGCGCTCGTCGGCGACCACAGGCCGCCATCGACGTAGTGTCCACCGTTGATCTCGACGGCCGGGAACATCCCGGGGACCGCGCATGACGACGCCACTGCGCGGAGCAACTCCGCACCGTCGGCGGCGCTCCACAACTTCGGTTCGCCGGTCGCGACGTCGATCGACACGATCCCGAGCTTGGGCGACCATTCGAGTGGGCCGATGATCTCCGCGAACAGCCCGATCCAGGCTTCTTCGGTCAACGTCTTGCCCCGACCCGAGAGCTGCGCGATCTCCGCAGCGGTGTCCGCATCCATTGTGGGAACCCTGCTCCAGCGACCGAGCACCATCAGGTTCTGCATCGCATCACCGTCGGTCATCGGTTGACCGTCGAGGCGCAGCGGCGTTTGGTCCGGATCGGTGACGTAGGAGACCAATTCGGAGTAGTCGACGCCGGACAGCAGCATGCTGCCCACGATCGACCCCGCGGATGTGCCGACTACGGCATCGGCGGTCGTGAGGTCGATGCCTTGTTCGTGCAATGCGGTGATGACGCCGACTTCCCAGGCAAGCCCGGTCAGTCCGCCGCCCGCGAGGACGAGTCCGAACGACATCAGTTCGCGCCGAGCCGTTCCTTGAGTGCCTCGAACTCGTCACGAACACCGGACGGCAACTTGTCGCCGATGAACTCGAACCACTCTTCGATGAGCGGAATTTCTGCCTTCCACTCTTCGACGTCGACCTTCAGTGCCTCGTCGACATCAGCGGCATCGACGTCGAGGCCGGCGAGATCCATCTGGCTCGAGGTCGGGACGTGTCCGATCGCTGTCGTTTCGGCAGCAGCAGTTCCCTCGATGCGTCCGACGATCCACTCGAGCACGCGCGAGTTCTCACCGAATCCTGGCCACAGGAAGCGGCCGTCGTCGCCGCGGCGGAACCAGTTGACGTAGAAGATCTTCGGCAGCTTGGTCGCGTCGGCATTCTTGCCGGTGTTGATCCAGTGGCCGAGGTAATCACCGACGTTGTAGCCGATGAACGGGATCATGGCCATCGGGTCGCGGCGGACGGTGCCGACCTTGCCTTCTGCGGCAGCGGTCTGCTCCGACGACAGCGTCGCGCCCATGAAGACGCCGTGCTGCCAGTCGAATGACTCGGTCACCAGCGGCACTGTCGTCTTGCGGCGACCACCGAACAGGATCGCCGAGATCGGGACACCCTGCGGGTCATCCCATTCCGGTGCGAGCGTCGGGCACTGTGACATCGGGGTGCAGTAGCGCGAGTTCGGGTGCGCCGCTTTGCGATCGGACCCAGGCTCCCAATCTTCGCCCTTCCAGTCGACGAGGTGATCGGGGTCGCCTTCGAGGCCTTCCCACCACACATCGCCGTCATCGGTGAGCGCAACGTTGGTGTAGACGGTGTTGCCCGCCTCGACCGTCTTCATTGCATTCGGGTTCGAGGACCAGTTGGTGCCAGGCGCGACGCCGAAGAAGCCGAACTCCGGGTTCACTGCGTACAGCTGCCCGTCCTTGCCGAAACGCATCCAAGCGATGTCGTCGCCGAGCGTCTCCGCGCGCCATCCCGGCACGGTCGGCTGGATCATCGCGAGGTTGGTCTTGCCACAGGCGCTCGGGAAGGCGGCCGCAACGTAGAACGACTTGTTCTCCGGCGAGATCAGCTTGAGGATCAGCATGTGCTCGGCGAGCCAGCCCTCGTCGTGCGCCATCGCCGACGCGATTCGCAGCGAGTAGCACTTCTTGCCGAGCAGCGCGTTGCCGCCGTAGCCGGAGCCGAAGCTCCAGATTTCGCGGTCTTCAGGGAAGTGAGTGATGTATTTGGTGTCGCTGCACGGCCACGGAACATCTGCCTGACCTTCGGCGAGCGGTGCGCCGACAGAATGCAGGGCCTTGACGAACGGCCGGTCGGTGCCCAGCTTCTCGAGCGCGGCGGCACCCATCCGGGTCATCACCTTCATCGAGACGACCACGTACTCGGAGTCGGTGATCTCGACGCCGAGCTTCGGATCATCCGCACCGAGCGGTCCCATGCAGAACGGGACGACGTACATCGTGCGGCCGCGCATGCTGCCGCGGTACAGCTCGGTCATGGTGGCGCGCATCTCGACGGGGTCGACCCAGTTGTTGGTCGGTCCCGCGCCGTCTTCGGTGCGCGAACAGATGTAGGTCCGCGATTCGACACGGGCCACGTCCGACGGATCCGACAGAGCCAGGAACGAGTTCGGCTTCTTGTCGGCGTTCAGCTGCCTGAACGTGCCGGCGTCGACGAGTTGAGTCGTCAGCCGGTCCCATTCCTCGTCGGAACCGTCGGCAAATACGACCCGGTCCGGCTGGGTGAGTTCGGCGACCTGTTGCACCCAGGACAGCAGCTCGCTGTGCCGTGTGGGGGGCGTGCCGTCAGTTCCGCTGAGACCGGGGATGGTCGCTGAGGTCATTAAACTCTCCTGAGGTGGGGCCTGTGCACAGATGGCGCGGGCGCCGGGGTTCCTAGCCCTAGAGGTTAACGCCGTGCTACGTGATCCGCAGAATCGGGTCGTGCCCGATTTGCGGCGAACACACTCAGCTCCATCGGTACGTGCATCGCCGGGCGATTATTCTCCGAGTTTACCGTGATCGATGCGCTCCCAGTGCGCCTCTCCGTCGAGGTTGTGGTGAAACTCCCAGGACGCAAATTCGCCGCCGTTTTCGACGATCGTCAAGTGGTCCGCGTAGCCGTCCAGGTCGGTGTCCGTTGCCACGATCACGCCGTCATCGGTGGAGGTCGTCGTCGTATCGAAGGTGCCGTCACCGTCGATGTCCTGTGTCGGGTGCTCGAGTTCGACGGGACCCAGACCATCCAGCGACGACGAGGCATCGATATGCGGGATATTCGGCAGATGCGGCGAAAGGAAGTCGTTCGACGCGATCATCATTGCCCCTTAATACCTAGAGTTCACCTTGTTGCATTGGACGCGCCATCGGTTCGATCGGTTCCATCTTTCGCGAAAACGTTCGCGCGCAGTTGTGCCAGACCTCGCGAGACGACGTCGCGGTCACGTTCGCACGACGCAAGTTGACCTGACGTTTGCGCTGCCAGTTGCCGCAAATCGGCGTCGAGCTGCGCAATCTGCGCGTCGATGTCCACGATTCGCGTCGCGCTCCGGCGAACGATCCGCTCGGACAGCTCGGCTTCGGTCCCGACGAGCGAACCGAGGACACGCTGTTCGAGCTGGGATTTGATGTTCACCAGCGCTTCGGTGGCCCACTGCCGCAGGTGGGCGCGGTCGGCAACCTGGCTGCGCGAACGAGTGAGCCACCATGCGGCGCAGCCGCCGAGCACGAGGGTCACGGGGATCGACGCGATGTCGAGGGCCGGAACCATGGACATCGGCGCGACCGCGAGGCGTCCGATTCCCACGCCGGCGGAGGCTCCGAAGACGACCATGATCCGATCTTCGACGCCACGGTGACGCGGTTCGGGCCCAGCGCCCACCTCCGGCAGAGCACCAGGCGGAACCACTGCGACGGGCTCGGCGAGAACCTTCGCCGCGAGCTCGCCCAGCCGTTCCCGAGTCCGCGTGTCGACCTCGGCGGTGAGCTGCGCGACCTGGCGACCCAGCCGATCCGGGAAGCCGGCCACCTCAGTCTTGTCGGCGCGGTCGATCTCGGTTCGTGCGGTGACGTTCAGCGTGCGAACGCGGCTCGCGACATCGTGCAGCAGCTCGACCCGCGCCAGCTGCACTTGGCTGCGCAACGTCGCCATGGTCTCCGACCGGCCGCCGTCGCGTCGCGCCAAGAGCCGAGCGCGATCGGCTCGGACGGTTGCGACGTTGTCGGATGTGCGAAGGGACGCGACCTTGCCGTTTATCCGTTCGAGGGTGTGCTCGGCGACGAGTTCGGTCTCGCGGACAAGATGCGCCGCACCAGATCGCCGGGGGTGACGCGCGACCTCGGCGGTGAGGGCGCCGTGCAATTCAACGATGCCGGAGCTTTTCAGGACGTCCGTCGAGTCTTGGGCGCGGGCGATCTTCGCCAGCCGCGTCGATACCGGCCAGATCGGCACATCGGCGAACTGCGCGGCATGCCGGGCGAGAACGTGCAGGTCACGATCTCGGACCAAACGCCAGTCGGAGTGGGCGTCGATCTTGTTGAGCGCAAACAACGTGCGGCTACCGGTCGTCGCTACGTGATCAATGAGCCGAAGAGCAGCACTACCGATCGGTGCCGAGGCGTCGAGCAGGATCACGACCACTGCCGCGTCGGCGGGTGATTCGACGAACATGAGGCCGGGAGCACGGGCTTCGAGCTCTTCGATGAGTGACGTCTTGCCCGATCGTTCCGGCCCGACGACGGCGACCGAGGCGTCCGGTAGGTCCGTCGTGAGTGTGCGACGCAGCCGCGCGATCCCCTCGGGGTTCCACCGCGCGAGGACGGCCTCGGCGTCGGACGGCAGTCGGCGCGGAGCGTCAGCCACCGTCTGCCAATCGGGACCAGGAGCGGACGTACCCATGGTGAATCCGCAGGGCTGCCCGCTGGGCAGGCGCACCGACATCGCCGGCGGCGAAGCTGCGCCACCAGCCCGCCAATCGGAGCGCGGTGTCCGCGTCGGCAGGTTCGGGGATGCGCTGGTCGATCGGGACGTCGGTGATCGCCGGGCAGGCCAAGGCCGCGACGAGTCCGAGCTGGGCGGCCGTGTCGCCTTCGAGGAACTGCTCGATCTCGTCGCGTACCCGGCCGGCGAGGCTGCGCGCGGCGAGGCGCTCGAACGTGTCGAGCAACCGGCCACCGCGGATGGCGTTCGATCGACGAATCCGGCTGTGGACAGCAGCACGCGCGGGATCGAGACCGCTTGCGGCATAAAGGATCTGCGTCAGTGCATCCGTGTCGAGATCGGCATCGTTGGCCAAGGCGTCGACCGCGCACCGGAGTCCGTAGAGCCCCCATCGGCTCAGCATTGTCGTTCGCGCCCGGACGTCGACGAGGACGTTTGCGGCGAGGAACAGGTCCGACGACAGGGTGATCGTGGGGTCGTTCGCGGCGGCAAGGATGCGGAGGGAGGCTGCTTCGGCAGGAGTCACCGTCACCGTGCTTGCGGTGGCGCCCAGTCCAGCGACCAGCGGGACAGTGTGCACGCCGAGTGAATGGGTGTATTCGTTCGCCGTTGCCAGCGCCGCAGCCCAGTCGCCGTCGATCGCGTCTGCTTTGTTCAGCAGCACGACCTTGTTTTCGGCCGGCACTGTTGCCAGCGCATCGCGGTCGGCTCGGGTCGCCGCCGCGGCGAGGACGTAGATCACCACGTCGCCGTCGAGCGTCGGGTCGGGGTCGTCCGGGCTGTCCACCGCGGTTGTTTCGACGGCACCATCGATGCCGAGGGCCCTCGCGACGGCGGATCTTCCTACGCCGGCCCGCCCGGCGATATGAACCACGACTGGACGTTCGAAGTCGTCGATAGCTCCGCGCACTGCGGCCGCTGCGTTGGCGTCGGCGCTGCGCACCCGTTCGATCAGCTGGCCGAGCTCGGTATTCGTCGACATACGCCACCCCCTGCGGTGAAATTGTCGCAGATGGTTGCAAATTGGGCTCTAACCACAACAATAACTTCAGACCCACCTGTCCCACCGCGCAGTTATGCGTGACAATGGTCGAGTGAATAACGCCGATCAGGTTGCTCCGCAGACCGCCCAGCGGGGGTCGCGACTGCACCCCCGAGTGACCAGTTTCCGGTCCCGGCGCGGCGCTCTGACAGCGACTCAGCAGCAGAGTTGGGACCGGATGTGGCCCACCATCGGCACCGAGGTGGGCGACGACGCGCTCGATGCGACTGCCTGGTTCGGCCGTGACGCGCCGCTCATCATCGAGATCGGCTCCGGTACCGGCACAGCGACCGCTGCGATGGCAAAGGCCGAACCAGAGGTGAATCTCATCGCCATCGAGGTCTACCGGCCCGGTATCGCGCAATTGGTCCAGCAGGTGGAGCGCGAGGACATCCCCAACATCCGCGTGCTCCGCGGCGACGCCGTCGAAGTGTTGGAGAACATGCTGACGTCGGAGTCACTCACCGGCGTTCGAGTCTTCTTCCCCGATCCGTGGCCGAAGTCGCGTCACCACAAGCGCCGGTTGCTGCAAGCACCGACCGTTGCGCTGATCGCGGACAGGTTGCGGCCGGGTGGTGTGCTTCACGTTGCGACCGATCACGCGGAATACGCTGAGTTCATAGCCGAGGTCGGAAACGCTGAACCCCAGCTCACAGCGTTGGACTGGGATTCCCCCATGACCCACGAACGTCCGGTAACCAAGTTCGAGGGTAAGGCCCATCGGGTCGGAAGCGCGGTCACCGAGTTGATTTGGGGGAAGATCAGGTCATGAGCCTCAGCGAAGCGCCACCCGATCCCGTCCTGGGGG
>JBBSKP010000088.1:0-18952 GCA_038256175.1 Mycobacteriales bacterium | reverse complement strand
GACGATAGCCAGACCGGACGAGGCAATCAGGGCGCCGTATCTGACGACTGCGACTGCTCCGAGGGCATAACTGACTCGGTCCGCAGTGAATCTGCCTAGCGTCATCATCAGCGAGAAGGCGCCGAATGCAACAGCAGCAATCGCGTCGGAGGCGCCGAGATGTTCCTTGACTTGCAGTGTGCTCCAGTCGTTTGCGACGCCTTCTGCCAGCATGAAACCAAACGCAATTACGCCGAGTACCAGCACCTTCGCCGAGATTCGGGACTTTGTTTGTTGCTCCGAATGTTCTTGGTGGACATGCGGAAGTAGACGTCGGGCGGCGATCGCGGTCACTGCGAATCCGATCAGGGCAGCCATCGCGAGTGATAGCCGAACATCCAGTCCGACAGCCAATGTCGCGGCGCCGAGCAGTGCTCCCGCGAGACCGCCGCATGAGAACAGTGCATGGAATGCGCTCATGATGGGTCGCCCGTAGGCCCGTTCGGCATGCACTGCTTGTGAATTCATCGACACGTCGAGTGTGCCGTTGCCAAATCTGAACACTGTCAACGCGATTCCCAGTCCGACGGCGTTGTTCGCCAGGGCCGGGCCGATTACGGTGGCAGATACCGTCATCGCGCTCAGTGCGACCAGGCGTCGACTGCCGAACCGATCAGCGAGTGGACCCGCGACTTGCATGCCTATCAAGGCACCGCCCGCCAGCAGCAGAATCAGCCCGCCGAGAGTTGCTGTGCTGACGCCCGTGCGCTCGGTGATTGTGGGGATATGAACGACCCACATCGCGAGTAGGAACCCGTTGACGCCGAAAATCGCGAACACGCTGGCACGGGCCAGGCGTAGCGACGGTTCGACGGAAACGGGGGACACGTATTCCGAATGTACCCGTTGTTCAGATTCGGCCGAGGAGCGCGAGCGGATCCTCGAGCATCGCGGCCATGTCGGCGAGGAACTTGGATCCGTGCTCGCCGTCGACCAGCCGATGGTCGAACGACAAGCTGAGGGTCGACACCCATCGAACCGCGAGTTCATCACGGAACACCCACGGCCGCTTGCGAATAGCGCCGATGCAGAGGATCGCAGCCTCGCCCGGGTTGATAAGCGGGGAGCCGGTGTCGACGCCGAATACGCCGATATTGGTGATGGAGAAGGTGCCACCACGCAGGTCGGCCGGTGTCGCGCCGCCGACGCGTGCGGTTTCGGCAAGCCAGCCGATTTCGCGGCACAGCTCACGCAGGCTCATCGCATGCGCTTCCTTGATGCTCGGCACCAGAAGCCCGCGTGCTGTTGCGACAGCGATGCCGAGATTGACGAAATGTTTGGTGACGATCTCGCCGTGCTCGTCGTCCCAGCTCGAATTGATGCTCGGGTTCTCGGCCAACGCCAGGAGCGCGGTCTTCGCGACAAGCGCCAGCGGAGTGAGTTTGAGATCGCGGAACGAGGGCGTCGAGCGCAGATGGTCGAGCAGTTCGATCGATGCCGTCACGTCGACATCGACGAACACGGAGACCTGCGGGATCGTTCGCACGCTCGAAGCCATGCTGTCGGCAGTACGTTTGCGCACGCCGGTGATCTTTGTTCGGGTCTCGCGGGGCTGCGTTCGCGCTGTCGCAAGCGTGGTGGACGGCGCGTCGGGTGCGTGATGGTGATGGTCGTAATCACGCACGTCGTGAACGGTGACGGCACCCGACTGGCTGCTGCCGGGAACTTCGCCGAGTTCGACACCCAACTGCCGGGCCAGCTTTCGCGCAGACGGCTTCGAGTCGGGCCGACCGCCGGTGTGCAATCCCGGATCGCCGGACGGTCTTCTATACCCGACAAGCGCTTTGGGCGCGTTGGGCTTCGGCGGATCGGCCTCACGGTCGCTTCTGACCCGGATTATCGGGGTGCCGACCGGAACGGTTGTTCCTGCCTCGACCAACAGTTCGGTGACTGTACCGGAGAACGGGGATGGCAACTCCACCAAGGCTTTTACTGTTTCCACCTCGGCGATGGTCTGGTTCAGCTGTACTTGATCGCCGACCGAAATCAGCCACGAGACCAGATTTGCCTCGGCCAATCCTTCGCCGAGATCCGGCAATCGGAATTCGAGCACCGACGCCTCGCTCGCACTGGTGGCCAAGAAGGGCTCCTCCCTATGTGGCAAGCGTTCGATCCACAGCGTCAAGGATCCGGTCTGGGGCGGGAATGTGGTGCGCTGCCAGCTTAGCCGGGGGCCGCGGAGCGTCGATCCGCCATCACGCAGCACCAGCGCGCAGCGTGCAAAATGCTCACTCTCGGGTCGCCGGGAGTGTCATACTGCGACTCATGACAGCTCTGGATGGAACGGATGCCCGGCTGCTTATCGAGCTTGCGCGCAACCCGCGAGCGACCGGAGTCGAGCTGGCTCAGCGACTCGGCCTATCCCGCAATACGGTGCAGGCGCGGTTGGCCAAGTGGGAGGAGAGCGGTGCCCTCGGACCTTTCGACCGCCGCGTGGATCCCCGTGCGCTCGGGTATCCGTTGTCGGCGTTCGTGGCAACCGTCGTGGACCAACACCAACTCGATGCGGCCATCGACGCGCTCGCCGAGATACCCGAAGTGGTCGAGGTCTACGGCATCTCCGGGTTGACGGACCTGTCGGTCAAAGTTGTCGGTACCGACGCGGACGACCTGTATCGAATCACCGGACAGATTCTGCGGATTCCCGGAGTCGAGCGTACGAACATGGCACTCGTCATGCGCGAATTGGTCGGCCCACGGATGGCGCCGCTGCTCGAGAGGCTCGCACACCAGCGGCGTTGATCAGGCGGCGCCTGCGGCGATGATGATGCTGCCGGTAATGACGGAGAACACCAGCATCCCAAGCGGAAACATTGCCGAATTCCGCATGTCGGGGTTTCCGTAGTCGCCGTAGACCACTCGCTGACCGACCGCCCACACATACACGGCGCCGAGCAGTAAACACGCGAGTAGCCCGATAACAGGCACGAACAATCCCGCCATCAGCACGGCTGCGCCGACCAAGCTGGCGATTCCGATGGACCGTGCGACGGTGGGGGTGATCCCGCGATTGCGCAGCAGGCTCCACAGTGGTCCGCTCAGTCGGGTCAACTGCACGCCTGGCCAGACAGAGCCCACCGCGAGTATGACCGAGCAGACGGCGGCGGCAATGTCCATGGGAGTTTCCTACCATTGCCACGCGGCCTGAGTGGGAGGTTGACGATTCCCGGTGGCACGTGGCGCCCTTGCACGGTCCGCCCCTCGCATAGCATGCACCGATGGAGATCTCAGGCAAAGTTGCCATCGTCACCGGGGGCGGTTCGGGAATCGGTGAGGCGATCGCCCATCGGATCGCCCGTGACGGGGCCAGGGTGCTGGTCGCGGATCTCGACGCAGACAACGCAGCTCGGGTCGCGCAGGCAATCAATTCGGAACTCCCCGGCAGCGCAGTCTGGGCTGCGGGCGATGCCGGAGACGAGGCGGTGCTCCGCGACCAGATTGCCCGTGCAGAAGCCGAATTCGGGCCTGTAGACATCTTTTTCGCGAACGCTGGAATTGCGGGCGGAGTTGGCCTCGACAGCACCGAGGAGCAATGGGCTCTCGCGATGGGCATCAACGTCATGGCCCACGTCCGTGCCGCGCGGCTGCTGATTCCGGGCTGGCTCGAACGTGGTTCCGGATACTTCGTCTCGACGGCGTCGGCGGCCGGACTGCTGACCCAGCTCGGTTCCGCTCCCTACGCCGTGTCGAAGCACGCGGCCGTAGGTTTCGCCGAGTGGCTGTCGGTGACGTACGGCGCCCGCGGAATCGGCGTCAGCTGCGTGTGTCCGATGGGCGTCAATACCCCGTTGCTCAGCTCGGGGTTCGGTACCGGCGACGCCAATGCTGCTCTCGCGGCCAAGGCAGTCACGTCGGCCGGGGCTGTTCTCGAACCGGCTGACGTCGCCGACCGCGTCGCAGAAGGAATCGCCGCAGGTCAGTTCCTTATCTTGCCGCACCCGCAGGTGCTTGACCTTTACCGATATAAGGGCGCTGACTACGACCGATGGCTGTCTGGGATGCGCCGTTACCAGTCCGTGTTGAGCGAGGAGACGAAGTAATGACGCAGGCCGTGGGCATCGACGAAGATGCCGTTTCGGAGTGGATTACGGGGCTCGGGGTCGGTGCGATTGCTCCGCTGACCTATCGCCGGATCGGCAACGGGCAGTCCAATCTCACCTACGCCGTGACCGACTCCGGGGGCGCCTCGTGGGTGCTCCGACGGCCGCCGTTGGGAACCCTGCTTGCTTCGGCGCACGACGTCGTCCGCGAGCATCGGATCCTTTCTGCCCTCCAGGGTTCACGGGTGCCCGTCCCCGCCGTGTTGGGGCTGACCGAAGATCCAGCCGTCACGGATGCACCGTTGCTGCTTGTCAGTCACGTGGACGGCGTCGTCGTCGATGACGTGACAGTGGCGGAGGGGTTGAGCGTGCAGCGGCGGGCGCAGATCGGTGCGTCGCTGACCGAGACGCTCGCCAGAATTCATGCCGTCGATCTCGTCGAAACCGGTCTCGACGACCTCGCGAGCCACAAGCCATATGCCGAAAGACAATTGAAGCGGTGGAGCGGTCAGTGGGAGAAATCGAAGACCAGGGAAGTGCCTGCGGTCGAGGAACTAGCGGCTCGGCTGCACAACGCCATTCCGGAGCAGCACGAAATCACTTTGGTCCATGGTGATTTCCACCTGAGCAATGTGATCACCTCGCCTGAGGATGGCAAGGTGGTCGCGGTTCTCGATTGGGAATTGTGCACTCTGGGCGATCCGCTCGCGGATATCGGTGCGCTACTGGCGTATTGGCCACAGCAGGGCGAGGACTACGTCGGGCCGTTCCTTGCTTCGACGTTGGATGGCTTCCCGAATCGCGCCGAGCTTGCCGACGCCTACTTTGCGGCGACGGGGAGAGATGCTGCGGCACTGGGATTCTGGCATACCCTGGCGCTCTGGAAAGTGGCCGTGATCGCGGAGGGCATCCTGCGTCGGGTACTCAACGATCCACGCAATAAGTCCGCGGCAGGACCGACCACCAAGCTCGTCGACGACATCATTGCCCGCGCGGTTGCTGTGGCCGACGAGGTCGGGCTCTAGCGCACGAGTTGTTTTGCCGCCGTGCGGATCTGCTCGGGGATTGCCACCGGCAGGCGGGTCACGCCATCGACATACACGTGCACGAAGCGTCCGGTCGCCGCCAGATCCAAGATGCCGGGAGTGACCTCGCGGAATATTGCCAGCCGGTAGACGATGCTGCGATTGCCGAGGCGCTCGATCGACAGCCCGATCTGAAGCTTGTCCGGGAAGGTCAGTTCACTGACGTAGGTGCACGACGTCTCCGCGACGACGCCGATCGCCGGCAGGTTGCGAATGTCGGTGCCTGTGGCCTCCATCAGCCATGCATTCACCGCAGTGTCGAAGTAGGCGTAATAGGTCACGTTGTTGACGTGGCCGTAGTGATCGTTGTCGGCCCATCGGGTCGCAACCGGCCACAGCACCGGGAAATCGGTCGGCCGCGGATTCACTGTCATCCGCCAGACTTTAGTGCCCTCCGGATCACGAGTCCCGCAACCAGGGCCCAGAACGCCGAGCCGACGCCGAAGATGCTCACTCCTGATGCCGCGATCAGAAACGTCACGACCGACGACTCCCGATGAGATTCCTCCCGCAACGCGCCCGCCAGCGCAGCGCCGAGCGTGGCGAGCAAGGCAAGCCCTGCGACGGTTTCGACGACGCCGGCCGGGGCCGCCGCCACCAAGGCCACGAGCGCCGCCGAGCACAACGCGAGCACCAGATAGGAGCAGCCTGCGGCGAACGCGGCAATCCACCGCTTGTTCTTGTCCGGGTGTGCCGCGGGTGCTGCCGACAGTGCCGCACTGATCGCAGCGAGATTGATCGTGTACCCACCTGCAGGTGCACCGATCACCGTGCCGACACCCGTGACCGTCATTGCCGCGCGCCAGGGCACTCGGTAGCCGAACGACGCCATGACGGCAACGCCGGTGATGTTTTGCGACGCCATTGTGACGATGTACAGCGGGATCGCGATCCCGACGAGCGCTTGCCAGGTCCAGGCCGGTGCCGTCCAGTCGACTGTCGGAATCATCGTCGAGGCATCGATAGTTTTGTGTTCGACCGCGAGGCTGGTGACGATGACCACCGCGGCCGCGCCGAATGAGGCGGGTACCGCCCAACGTTTGGAGAACCGTTGCATGCCAAGCCATACCAGGATCACGGGCGCTACTGCGGCCGGTGACGTGCGGATCGCCGTCACGGGAGCGAGGCAGAG
Organism: Mycobacteriales bacterium; assembly: GCA_038256175.1. Taxonomy (GTDB): domain Bacteria; phylum Actinomycetota; class Actinomycetes; order Mycobacteriales; family Mycobacteriaceae; genus Antrihabitans. Next base: position 12,656 of record JBBSKP010000088.1, on the reverse strand, counting down.
TGGCAGCAGCACGCCCGCGAGCATTGCCTGCGCAAGGTCCATCGGGATCGAGGCGATCAGGCGTCCGAGCCGTTGCCACAGCCCGGTGAGGATCACCAGCAGGCCGACGCAGATGAACGCGCCGATCGCTGCTGCCCAGCCGCCTGCGACCACACCTGTACCCGCGAGCAACGCCGCTCCTGGCGTCGACCAGGCGAGGGTGATTGGGATTCGATATCGCAGGGTCAGCGCCAAGATGCCAACGCCCTGAGTCACGCATACGACGAGCAGACCGGACGATGCCTGCGCCTCGGTAGCGCCCACTGCTCGCAGGCCGGTCAGGACCACCGCGAACGCGCTTGTGAAGCCGACCAATGCGGTGACCACGCCGGCGCTGATCGGATGGGCAATGCCGACACGTTCCGACTTGGTGGTGCTGGACATGCCGAGCATGCTGCCCGATCGTGTCCGTCGCGGCATGATGGGGTGGTGACCACGATCGACGTCGTCCGGGGAGACATAACGACAATGGCGGTCGACGCGATCGTCAACGCGGCCAATTCCGGACTGCTGGGCGGAGGCGGTGTCGACGGGGCGATCCATCGCGCGGGCGGCCCGGACATTCTCGCGGAGTGCGGGCAACTACGCGCGACCTCACTGCGCGAGGGGTTGCCTACCGGCGACGCGGTTGCGACGACGGGTGGTCGGCTGCCCGCCCATTGGGTCATCCATACCGTCGGTCCGGTCTATTCGATGACCGAGGATCGATCGGCACTGCTGCGGTCGGCGTATACCCGCAGTCTCGAGGTGGCCGATTCGATTGGCGCGCGGACCGTGGCTTTCCCCTTGATCTCCTCCGGCATCTACGGTTGGCCGGCCGACGACGCTGTCCGGCAGGCTGTCTATGCCGTACGACATGCCCAAACACAGGTTCAGACAGTGACTTTCGTAGCATTCAGCGGGTCGATGGCCGACTTGCTCATGGCTGAATTGGAGACGGAATGACGGTGCCAGTGCTGGTGAGCGTCGAAGAGTTGGCGCACGAGGTCGCAATCGACCGGCAACCTGTACTGCTCGACGTCCGTTGGGCACTCGGTGATCCGAACGGGCGTCTTCACTATCTGGACGGGCACATTCCTGGCGCGGTATTCGTCGACCTCGAGACCGAGTTGGCAGCTGCGCCGTCGCCCGGGGAGGGGCGACATCCGCTGCCCTCGTTGGCGGAGCTGCAGGCGAGCGCACGGAGCTGGGGAATCGACGACGACGCGGTGGTCGTCTACGACGCGACGGGCGCGATGGCTGCCGCCCGAGCATGGTGGCTGCTGCGGTGGGGCGGGTTATCCAACGTTCGAATCCTCGACGGCGGGTTGCCGGCGTGGACCGCCGCAGGTGGCGCGCTCGAGTCCGGGGCGGGCCCGACGCCGACGCCCGGCACTGTCACGCTGAACGGCGGCGGCATGCCGACGATCGACATCGATGGCGCTGCCGCATGGCCTTATAGCGGAGTGCTTCTCGACGCGCGAGCAGGCGAGCGGTACCGGGGTGAGGTCGAACCGGTCGATCCGCGAGCCGGACATATCCCGGGCGCGGTGAGCGCGCCGACAGCTGAAAATCTCGACGCCACAGGACGATTCAAGGATCCGGGAGTGCTCGACGAGCGGTTCGCGGCGATCTCCGGGCCGGTAGCCGTGTACTGCGGGTCTGGCGTCACCGCTGCCCATCAGATCGCTGCACTCGCAGTCGCAGGTATCGACGCGGCGTTGTATCCGGGATCATGGTCGCAATGGTCGAATGATCCCGATCGTCCTGTGGCGCAGTGATTTTACAAACGTTCACACGTCGGAGACAACCTGCAGCAGTTCGGGTGACGCCTGCAGCGGCACGTATCCGTCGATGAGCACGCGACGACAGCCGTCCAGTTCGATGAGCACTGGAATAGGCTGGGAGTATTCACTGCCAAACGTGGACACGGAAGTACCGACGGCGTCCGTCGCCGGTGCGGAGCAGTTCGACGCCGGCACCAGGCTCGCAAAGGTTTCGTCGAGACTGCTGTCGAGCTCGTGTGCGCCTGCGAACTGATTGTCGCTGAAAGAAATTCGGTATCGGCATACGGCGCTTCGTATCGAGAATTCCCCTGCGGTCAGGGTATGTAGGCCAGACGTAGGCACCGGTGGAGTCACGGAACACCCCATCAAGGTATCGACGGCCTCGGGAGGCAGTTGCAGGAGATGCTCGATCTGATCGGTCTGTGTCAACGCTTCGACTTCGCGCAATCCGCCGAACTGTTCGAACTTGCACTCATCGACAGGAAACGACGGCCGCAACGCCCGCCCGTGCGCGTCGATCAGCCATAGTTCGGGGATCGCGGCCAAACTCGCAATAGGACAGCTGTTCTGGTCAATACGCAGACCCTCTGATGGGGCGTTCAATTTTGCTATCGCGGCGGTGAAGTCGCCTTCCCACCGGTGTTCGGTGAAGCTGATTGTCAGGTCCGCACCTATCGCATGGCTTGGTAGCGCGTCACAGGTGATTGCGGCGACTGGAACGAAATCGTCCGGGATTGTGCCTGGTCGCGGAGGCGAGACCGTCGGTGTTTGCGCTGCGATTCCATCGAGACTCGGGGGTAATCCGCAGGTGGCCGTGGCGACGATCTCGGCCGGAGTGCGTTCTGGTGCAGGTTCTTTCGGGAAGCCACCGCAACCGGCGAGCGCGACAGCTAGTGTGGCGACAGAGAAGATCCGTTTGCTGATCATCTGTGAGCGCTCAGCACTTGCCGACTATCGAGCAGGCCCAATCCTTCGAGATCTTCCATGCACCGTTGTCCGTGACGAACGGGATCGGACCAGCTTCGTTGGGTGCTTGCTCGCCGTTGTAGACGACATGGCCTATCGCGCCGACCGATCCGTCTCCGTTGTCGCTTACCGAAGTGAATTCCATCCGCATCTTCTCTTGCACGAACGCCTGCGCGAGTTCCGCGCTGCCGCCCTCGAAAAGTGCTGTTCGGTCCTCGACCCGCACGTTGTAGTCGAGCGCCGCGTTGTAGAGCTCGGTCAGTTGGGTCGCGCTTGGGACAGCCGGACCTGGCACCACCGGTGGGGGCGGGGCGAACGACGTCGATTCGATCGCGAACCCCGCAACTCGGTCCGGCTCAGCGACCCGATCGTCTGAACCACACGCCGAGAGCGATGCGACCGCCGCGAAGATCACTACAAACAAGTACACCCGTCGATTCCCCACACCCGGAGTATCGCAGGCGTGGATGTCAGGCTCTCGCGTCCTCAGGCTCTCGAATACTCCGACGCCCGCTGAATCTGTTCGGGAGTGGGTCGAATGCCGGTGTACAACTCGAACTGCTCGGCGGCCTGCAATGCGATCACCTCGGCGCCGGTTATGACGGGTATGCCGAGTTCGGTTGCCAGCCTGACAAGTGGTGTGTCGGGTGGTTTGGCGACCACGTCGAAGACTGCCTTGGCGGCTCGGACCGCATCCTCGGCGAACGCCAACGCGCGTGCCTCGGGTCCGCCTTCCATCCCGACCGGTGTCGCGTTGACGAGGAGGTTCGGAGTCAGGTCACCGAGTGTGGGTTGCCACGCGAGGCCGTACTTGTCGGCGAGCGCGGTGCCGGCAGCTTCGTTGCGGGCGATCACGGTTCCTGTCGCGAAACCTGTATCGCGAAGTGCTGCGACGACGGCTTTCGCCATGCCGCCGCTACCCGCAACGGCAAACGAGTATTCGATGGGGATTACGCTGTCCCGTAATAAGTTTGCGACTGCCTGGTAGTCGGTGTTGTAGGCATGCAGTGTGCCGGCATCGTTGACGATGGTGTTCACCGAGTCGATTGCCGACGCGGATTCATCACATCCACGTATTGGATGCAGTCTTCCTTGTAGGGCATGGAGACCGAGCAACCGCGGATGCCGAGCGACTTCACGCCACCGATCGTCGCGCCGAGGTCTGTCGTCGTGAACGCCTTGTAGAGAAAGTTGAGCCCGAGTTCGTTGTACAGATAGTTGTGGAAGCGGGTGCCGATGTTGCTAGGTCGCGCCGCCAACGAGATGCACAGGGTGGTGTCCTTGTCGATCGTCCGTGCGTGGTCCACCGGTTCACGCTAACTCAGCCGCACGATGCCGCGATGTCAGTCAAAGTATCCCGATCCGCAGTCGTGACCGGCAATTGATATTGCACGGCGACGCTGAGGTATTTGCCCGCGTAATAGCAGCGGTACGCCGTGGCAGGCGGCAGCCAGTCCGCGGGTGTGGCGTCGCTCTTTGCCTGATTAAGGGGACCGCTTACGGCGAGCAGATTGAAATCGATGTCGTTGGCGAAGCGGATGCGGCGTTCCAGCGGCCAGGTGGACGCACCCATGTCCCACGCTGCGGCGAGGGGAAAGACATGGTCGATCTGCACGGCGCCGGCCGCGCTCTTGGTGAAGTTCAAGATCTTTCCGCCGTACGGGTCGGCAAGGGTCCCGGCGACGACAACGCAATCGTGGGTGCCCGGTCGAAACGCGACGTCGGTGAGCTGCAGGGCCAGCACGTTGTTGCGGGTATCGCAGCCATCGTGACCGAGCCGGCCGTCGTAGTCGTCACTCCATGCTTGACCGAAGACGCAGCCCTCGTCGGATTTGCACCCGCGTTCGTAGCCCGCCACGTGTCGACGATCGGAGACGACCTGGACTTGGCCGAGGAGCTGTTCGATCTGTGCGCGCCCGGGACTGCCAGGTGCAGGAGGTTCGTGCCGCTGCGAGAGCACCGCACACGCACCGACGACGAGCACGACCGCACACCACACGGCGACGCGAACTCGGCTCATCGTGCAAGTCTGCACCTATCCACCGACACCAACTCCCGCTCGCCCGTACGCTGATCCGATGGCGCTCACTTTTGGCTCCGGTCCGTTTGCTCGGCCCACTGCTGGCCGCCTCAACGGAGATCTGTGGTCGTTTCTCCCCGCCCACGCGGTGTACACGCATTCCGTGGACAAGAGGCTGCGTGCGAACGTGGCTGGGACGTCCGTTCTCGATACGACATCTGCCGTCCTGTTGCACGAAACCGGTTTGCCCCCTGTGTATTACGTGCCCCTCGCGGATATCGCTCCAGGTGTCCTCGAGCCCAGCCCGACGGTGACCACCTGTCCGTTCAAGGGCACCGCGCGGTACTGCCACTTCCGGATCGGCGACCAGATGATCCCCGACTCCGTGTGGGCCTACCCGGAGCCGATCGTGGGGATGGAGCAACTGGCAGATCTGGTGTCGATCCGGTGGGATGCGGTCGATGAATGGTGGGAGGAGAACCACCGACTCGACGGCCGGCCGCGTGATCCGTTCCATCGGGTGGATTGCTTGCCCTCGAGCCGGTCCGTCGTGATCAAGGTCGGCGACACCGAACTGGGCCGAAGCGACCGCGCGATCGCGGTGTTCGAGACTGGGCTGCCGGCGCGGTTCTACGTGCCCGCGGAGGATGTGCTCGTCGAGCTGACGCCAACGCAGACTCGGACGCACTGCCCGTACAAGGGCGAATGCAACTACGTCGCTGCGGTCGGCATCGACGACGTCGGGTGGGTCTATGCGCAGCCCTACGACGAATCGCGCGCGATCGCGGGGGCGTACTGCTTCGACCCGAGCAAGGTCACGACTGAGTTGGCGCCACTTCCGTGACTGGGGGTGGTGACTCGGATTGGGGGAATCGCGTCGCGACAAGAGTCTGCAGATTCGCGCCGTCGTGTCCGATGATCCACGAGCCGCCGGTGTGCTCGCATTCGGCGATCTTGCCGAAGGCGGCCAGCAAGAAGTAGATCGCATCGTGCGGATTCGGCGTGTGCGCCAAGCGCTGGGATTCGCCGGGCCGAGACAGATCGAGCCACACGCCGGACTGACCGTCGAGCCGAATTCCCACGATCTTCGCGGTGTTCACGAAGGTGAACTTCCGCTGGTCCCACGCTGTGGTCGGCGTGAAGCTCTGCTCCAGCACCTGAAGCAGGATGGTCATGCCACCTCCCGGAGCTGCTCGACGGCGTCCAGAAATCTCAGTATGTGCTGGTGGAAAGAGGAAATCTAGATCGGCATGATTGGATGGTTCGATGCTGCACGGGCTTTGGTCGCCGGGGGCTGGCCTGATGCTGTGGCGCGACCATGAAGACGATCGGGTCGATGCAGGCCCGCTTGCCCAGTTGCTGACCGGCACGACCTTCCGGCACCGCATTACCGTGCTGCGGCCCGGTCTTAACAATCCGGTCGAGGACGAGGTCCGTGCGATTGCCTGTGCGCCGGCGACCGCGGCGGACCTCCTGCTCGGAACATCGTCGGACGAGGGCTTGGCAGGTGACCTTCGCTATTGGCGGCACGTCGCTCGCGGGATTCAACGCTGGGCGAGCGCGGGGCGAGTGGTGCCGGAGGTGTACCGGGCAGAGGGTGAGTGGTGGATCCGTTGGCGGTTGCTCGGCGGTGAGCGACAACGGGCATGGCTGGCGGAACTCGCGGCGGCAATGCCTCCTGCACTGCGGACGCAGGGACCGGCGAGCAAGGTGCTCGCGGATTTTGTCAGCGAACTTGCCGATCCGATCGTGCGTGATCGGATCGGGCTCGATCATCTGGTGACGCACCCATTCGTCGAAGCACTCGTCAGCGGTGCCCCAACGGAGGAAGGTACCCAGCAGCTGTCGACATTGCTCGAGCAATGGCGGCTGTCGCTCACCATCGAGGAGCCCGAACTTGTCCTGCGCCTACTAGAACCAGACGACGAGGATGCCGAGCCGGGCGCCGAAACGCTGTGGCGCCTCGAGGTCTGCCTGCGGCCGGAAGGTGAAGCGCCGCGACCTATTCCGATCAATCGCGCCGACCCGGCTTTGCTTCGAATAGCGATTCGCAAGCTTGGTGACGCGATGTCAGGCTATCCGCGACTGCGTGATGTGCCGACCGATCCCGCAAGCCTCGACCTCTTGCTTCCCACTGAGGTTGTCACCGACCTCGTCGTACACGGCGCTATGGCGTTGCGGGCCAAGGGTGTAAGCCTCCTGCTCCCGCGTGCATGGAGCATCGCGGCGCCGTCGCTGCGGCTTCGGGTGAGCACGCCCGCCGTCGCGGGTGCAACGCAAAGCGCGGTCGGGATGAACGAACTCGTTGCGTACAACTGGGAACTCGCGCTGGGCGACATCGTCTTGACGCATCAAGAGATGGCGCGGCTCGCCAATGCGAAGTCGGATCTGGTTCGCCTGCGCGGTCATTGGGTGCAGGCCGATCATCAGACACTGGTGAAAGCCGCGCGCTACGTGACGGGGCAGGTCTCGGATCAGACCACGCTCGGGACGTTGCTCGGAGAGCTCGTGACATCGGCGCCGCCGGTCCCGGTCGAGGAAGTCACTACGACGGGATGGGTTAGTACGCTGCTCGATTCGACGCGGGAGCCCGTCGAGATCGAGGTTCCGGTGGGGCTGCACGCCGAGCTGCGACCGTACCAGCGTCGTGGACTGGATTGGTTGGCGTTCATGAGCAGCCTGGGCCTCGGAGCTGTGCTCGCCGATGACATGGGTCTGGGAAAGACCGTTCAGGTACTCGCGCTGCTGGCGCACGAGCAGGCAACGACGCCGACCCTGCTGGTATGTCCGATGTCGGTAGTCGGCAACTGGCAACGCGAGGCGGAGCGATTTGTACCTGGGCTACGGGTGCTGGTCCATCATGGGAACAATCGGCTCGCGGGCGCAGAATTGGCAGCAGCTGTAGCAAGCGCCGATCTGGTGATCACGACGTATGCGCTCGTGGCACGGGACCTCGAGCAGCTCAGTGAATTGTCTTGGGACCGAGTCGTGTTGGACGAGGCGCAGCACATCAAGAATTCCGCGACCGCCCAGTCGCGGGCAGCGAGGGCCGTACCCGCACGGCATCGGCTGGCGTTGACGGGGACTCCGGTCGAGAACCGACTCGAAGAGCTACGGTCCATCCTCGACTTCGCCAATCACAAAATGCTCGGCAATCCGCAACAATTCCGGGCGCGCTTCGCGGTGCCGATCGAGCGTGAGCAGAACCAGGAAGCGGCGGCACGGCTGCGGACTATCACTGCTCCGTTTGTGCTGCGCCGCGTAAAGACTGACCCCGCAGTCATTTCCGACCTTCCCGAGAAGTTCGAGATGATCGTCCGGGCGAATCTGACGGCCGAGCAGGCGACGTTGTACAAGGCTGTCGTCGACGAGATGCTCAAGCAGATCGACAAATCCGAGGGGTTGAGTCGTAAAGGTGCGGTGCTCGCGGCGCTGACCAGGCTCAAGCAGGTGTGCAACCATCCTGCGCATTTTCTGAGCGACGGCTCAGCGGTACTCCGCCGTGGGCAGCATCGATCCGGGAAGCTCGGATTGGTGGAGGACATTCTGGAGTCGGTTATCGCCGATGCTGACAAGGCGTTGCTGTTCACGCAGTTTCGTGAATACGGCGAGCTGATCGCCCCTTACCTGCGAGAACGATTCGGCGTGGACGTGCCGTTCCTGCACGGTGGTGTGTCGAAAACAGGTCGCGACAAGATGGTCGCGTCGTTCCAGGAAGGATCTGGTCCGCCGCTGATGTTGTTGTCGCTCAAGGCCGGCGGCACCGGGCTGAATCTGACTGCTGCGAATCATGTTGTGCATCTGGATCGTTGGTGGAATCCTGCGGTCGAGAACCAGGCAACCGACCGCGCCTTCCGAATCGGTCAGCGTAAGGATGTGCAGGTCCGCAAGTTGGTGTGTGTCGGCACGGTCGAGGAACGGATCGACGCAATGCTCACCAGTAAGAAGGAACTCGCCGATCTTGCCGTGGGGACCGGCGAGAGTTGGGTGACCGAGATGAGTACCGAACAACTGAGTGAACTGTTGCGGCTCGGCGACGAGGCGGTCGGCGAATGAGTCCACCACGGGATCGTTTCACCGACTTCAGCCAGTTCGGCCCGCGCCGAAAGGTGGTCGGCGGCGTCGAGGCACGGACTCGCAGAGGAGCCTTCGGCCAGACGTGGTGGGGTCGAGCATTGATCGACTCGGTGGAATCCCTCGCCGACGCTGGTCGACTTGCACGCGGTCGCACGTACGCACGCGCCGGTCAGGTCATCTCCCTCGAGGTCGGTGCGGGCGCGGTCACTGCCGAAGTGCAGGGCAGTCAACCGGATCCGTTTCACTCGTCGTTCGGTATGCGCACGCTCGACGCGGATGCCGTCCGCGAGTTGGTGGACGCCGTCCGTGCGACGCCCGGGATGCTGGCGGAGATCGTCTCCGGTTCGGTGCCCAAGGCGCTCGGTGAGTTGCTACTGCCTTCCAGCGCAAGCGAACTCGACTTCGACTGCACGTGTCCGGACGTAGGGTGGCCGTGCAAACACGTTGCCGCGGTGTGTTATCTCACCGCGGAACATCTCGACCAGCGGCCGCTCGACATTCTGACCTTGCGCGGCGTCGAACTCGACACGTTGATCACCGGTGTGGAATCCGACCAGATGGCCGGCGCATCGGACGATCTGTATGGCGATCGAACCGAACTGCCAGACTTGCCGACGGTGGAGCACAGACCGGCGATGGACGATCTCGATCCGACGTTCCTGCGCAGGGCATTACGCGCTACGGCCGAAGACGAGAAAGCCGTTGCGGCAGGTATGCGTGAACTCTCCGCGCTCTATGGCGCTCTGACCGACTAGGGCAATCAGGCGTCGATCGGTGTCGCTTGTCCTGCTTCGAGCCACAGCACTTGTTCCGCCATACCTTCGGCGGCGAAGCTGGATTCGGCTGGACCGCGGCCCTGGCGGAAATGGGTCCAGCCCTCGTAGTGGAGGGGAATGAGTGTCCGTACGCCGAACTCACGCGCGATTCGAGCGGCTTCGTCGGCGGTCATTGTGTATCGGATCGGTCCGCTGATGGGGAATCGCACACCGCCGAGATGCATTATGGCAGTGCCGATATCGAATCGCCGGCCGATCTCGTCCAGCCCCGCGAAGGACACGGTGTCGCCCGAGATCCACACCGGGCCGTGTTGTTGCCCATCCCATTCGAGCAGGAAACCGATCACCTCTCCCACGATCGGCCGGCTCAGCGGCGGGCCGTGCCGTGCGGGTGTCGCTGTGATCCGAACTTCGGCACCGTCGTTGCCGCCGACGGTCGTGGATGTCCACGGTGCGAGCCCAATGGCGCCGTCGCCCAATCGCTTTGCCGCCGATGGGGTGGTGATGACCGAATCCGCAGAGGGGAGTAGCTCTCGACCCGCTGCGTCGAGGTTGTCTGCATGCTGGTCGTGACTGATCAGGATCGCGTCGAGCTGACCGATGTCTGCCGCCTGGATGGCTGGTGCCATGACTTTGCGCGAGCCAGTGCCCCAGCCGAATCGGTAGTCCTGACCGGGTGCGTCGAAGGTGGGATCGGTCAGCAGGCGCACTCCGCCGACGTCGAGCAAAGCCGTCGGTCCGCCGATGTAGGTCATCGTGAAGTCCATGGAGGTCAGTATGGTCCGCCTTCCTTCAGTTGCGTGCGTGACTTTCGCCGGTTCCAAGCGGAGAATTCAAGTGAGAGCCACGCCACACCTCTGTGGACATACAAGGACATCCAACTATAGGATGACAACATAATATGGTCGGGCCGTGCTGACGTGCGCGGCTAGTCGTCGAGTCGGAACAGGTTGGAAGACAATGGTTCGTGAGCTAACTCATTTCGTTGGTGGGAAGTCCGTCGCCGGTACATCCGGAAAATTTGGTGACGTTTACGACCCGAATACCGGCCAAGTGCAGGCGCGAGTGCCGTTGGCGTCGAAGTCCGAGGTTGATGCAGTCATCGCCAATGCGGCCGAGGCGCAGCTCGAGTGGGCACAGTGGAATCCGCAGCGCCGCGCTCGGGTGTTGATGAAGTTCGTTGCGCTCGTCAACGATGAGATGGAATCACTGGCCCAGCTGCTGTCGTCCGAGCACGGCAAGACCGTCCCTGACGCCAAGGGCGACATCCAGCGCGGCATCGAGGTCATCGAGTTCGCCATCGGTATCCCGCACCTGCTGAAGGGCGAATACACCGAAGGCGCCGGTGGCGGCATCGACGTTTACTCCATGCGCCAGCCGCTCGGTGTGGTCGCCGGCATCACGCCGTTCAACTTCCCCGCGATGATCCCGCTGTGGAAGGCAGGGCCTGCGCTTGCTTGCGGCAACGCGTTTGTTCTGAAGCCCTCCGAGCGCGACCCGTCCGTGCCGATGCGACTCGCCGAGCTGTTCCTCGAAGCCGGTCTGCCTGCGGGTGTTTTCAACGTCGTCAACGGCGACAAGGAAGCCGTCGACGCGATCCTGCACTCGCCGACCATCAAGGCCGTCGGCTTTGTCGGCTCCACCCCGATCGCCCAGTACATCTACGAGACTGCGACGGCCAACGGTAAGCGCGCACAGTGCTTCGGTGGCGCAAAGAACCACGCGATCGTCATGCCCGACGCCGACCTCGACGACGTTGCCGACCAGCTCGTCGGAGCCGGCTACGGTTCGGCCGGAGAGCGCTGCATGGCGATCTCGGTCGCGGTCCCCGTCGGTAAGGAAACCGCTGACCGGCTCGTCGAGAAGCTGACCGAGCGTGTCGGCAAGCTCAACGTCGGTCGTTCGGATGAGAAGGGTGTCGACTTCGGCCCACTCGTCGGTTCCGACGCGCTCAAGCGGGTCAACGACTACGTCCAGATCGGTGTGGACGAAGGCGCCGACGCCGTGGTCGATGGGCGCGGTTTCAAGCTGAAGGGCTCCGAGGAGGGCTTCTTCGCCGGTGCCACCCTGTTCGACAACGTCACCAAGGAAATGCGCATCTACAAGGAAGAGATCTTCGGCCCCGTGCTGATGGTCGTCCGTGCGCACGACTACGAAGAGGCGTTGAGTCTGCCCAACGACCACGAGTACGGAAACGGCGTCGCCATCTTCACCCGTGACGGCGACACGGCGCGCGACTTCGCGACCCGTGTTCAGGTCGGCATGGTCGGCATCAACGTGCCGATCCCGGTGCCGATCGCGTACCACACGTTCGGTGGCTGGAAGCGGTCCGGATTCGGCGACCTCAACCAGCACGGACCGGACTCGATCCGCTTCTACACCAAGACCAAGACGGTGACGCAACGCTGGCCGAAGGGTCTCAAGGAGAACGCCAATCACTTTGTCATCCCGACGATGGACTGACGGGGGAATCGAATGTTCACGCTGACCCAAGACGAACTCGCGATTGTCGAAGTCGCTCGCGACTTCGCACGTGAGTACTTGGCACCGAACGCGGTGGAGTGGGACCAGACCAAGCACTTCCCGGTCGACGTCCTGCGAAAAGGTGGTGCGCTCGGACTGGGCGGTGCCTACACCTCCGAAGATGTCGGCGGCTCGGGACTCGACCGGCTCGACGCTGTGCGCATCTTCGAGCAGCTCGCCACCGGTTGCCCGACGATCGCCGCGTACTTCTCCATCCACAACATGGCGACATGGATGATCGACAAGTTCGGCAACGAGGAGCAGCGGCAGCGCTGGGTTCCGCCCTTGGCGAATATGGAACATCTCGCCAGCTACTGCTTGACCGAACCGGGTGCCGGGTCGGATGCGGCGGCGCTGACGACCAAGGCCGTGCGCGACGGTGACCATTACGTCCTCAACGGCGTGAAGCAGTTCATCTCGGGCGCCGGTGCGTCCGATGTCTACGTCGTCATGGCACGTACGGGAGTTGCGGGCCCGAAGGGCATTTCG
>JBBSKP010000087.1:0-19171 GCA_038256175.1 Mycobacteriales bacterium | reverse complement strand
CATTCGCAGGCGGCGTGGAATCTCGATCATCGACGTACGCGAGTCGAGATCCTCTCGAGGGTGTCTCTGTACATGACGCGGCAATGCGACGAGGAGGAGTGCGGGCACCGCGAGTCGACGCCGTCGGTTGTCGCCCCCAATTCTGTAGAGCCCGGTCTCAGAGTCACGTCGGGTGGTCCGAAATTGGTCGTCGCCACATCTCCATCACCGGGAACGACTACGCCGGTGACATCCAAATCTCGGACCGGTGCGTCGTATCTCGGGGTTGGTGGATACGGGCAGGGACTGAACAGTAGGGGTGGACACCCCGGGCGCGCGGTGCATAGTTGTGATGTCCAGGGAGGTTGGTCAGTCTGGTGACTGGTGACCGGCCTCCGATGGCGGAGTGGGCTCGGTGGTGATTGTAGAAGTGCAACCAGCCCGGCAGGGCTACGTTGCGCTGTTCTGTTGACTCGTAGAAGCAGGCATAGGCCCAGCCGTCGGCCAGGGTTCGGTGGAACCGTTCGGTTTTGCCGTTGGTCTGTGGCCGGTACGGGCGGGTGCGCTTGTGGGTGATGCGTAATTCGGCGCAGACATCACGCCAGGGGAAGGACCGATACGCCGTGCCGTTGTCCGATAGGACGCGCTCGACGACGACGCCACGCTCGGCGAACCACGCCACTGCCCGCTGCAATACACCGACTGCGGTAGTGGCCGTCTCGTCGGTGCAGATCTCGGCGTAGGCCACCCGCGAGTGATCATCTATCACGGCGTGCACGAATGTCTTCCCAATTCTGGCACGGTAGTTCGCCGCGGGGTCCCCGCGCTCACCGGTGCGATAGCCCGTGGCGATCGCATTGCGGTGGCCTTGTTCTCGACTCACGAACTTATGACCGCCGCCGTCGGGGATATTGGCGAACTTGGTGACATCGACGTGGATCATCGATCCGGGATAAGCGTGCTCATAGCGACGCAACGGTTCACCGGTGACGCGGTCGATGTAGGACAGCCGGTTCACCCGGAACCGGGTCAGCACCGCGTGCACAGTCGAGGCCGGCACCCCCAGACGCCCGCCGATCTGCACCGGCCCGAGCCGCTGTCGCCACCGCATGTTCACAATCCGTCGCATCATCACCGGCGCAGTTTTGCTGGGGCTCACGTGCGGGCGCGAGCTACGCCCGGCCTGGCCCTCGACGCGGAACCGGGTGGCCCACTTCTTGGCGGTTCGAGGGGTGACCATGAACATCTTGGCCGCTGCAGCGTGGGTCCAACCGGACTCGACGACGAGCTGGGCGAGCTCAATCGAGCGCGCGGGGTCAGAGTAGCGTTAGCGTGGGACACGAAGGCCTCCTGGTTGGTGAAGCGGTTCCTGGACAGCTCTACTTCACAACCGGAGGACTTCCCTGTCACACAGGCTTACCGATAACGGGAGGGACAACCTCCATGGACATCGCACCCAGTCATGACCGTGGGAAGCGCGGCTACCGATGTTCACGTGGAACACCACGTCCAGTGCTGACTGATATCTGCACCGCTAATCCTCGTTGGAATGCGCACAGAGAGACGAACCGGCCCCACAGTTCTCGGGTGATGGTGACGTTCCCGCCTAATCCGTTTCGGAAGCGAGCCATTGGGGAGCCAGTTGACCTTCGTCGGGATGACGGTTTCGGGTCTCCCAGTAGTCGCCTGTTTCCTCGACACTCAGCCCGCGGTCTTGGAGCAGGGGACGTCGGTGGCGCGCAGGGCGAGTTGGTTTCGGCTGACGTCGTGAGGGCACGGCCTCGATGTCCGCCCAGCCGGCAAAGCAAGCCGCACCACACTTCGCGCGAGACGGAGGATGGGACTTGGGGTTAGGGACGTGGGCATCCCGCAACTGTGTCGGAAATACTCGGTGCCGGTGGTCCGTGAGCAACGGCGGATGTAGGCCCCAATAGTGGCGAAGCCGGGGATCTCGGGACACGCCTATCCCCGGCGCTCGGAGCGCGGTCATGAACCGTCGCTTACCGACGTCGTCGAGCGATGTACGGAAGGTTGGTGCACAGCGCCAGGCCGCTGATTCTCATCGAAATGGATGGGCAAGATTCCGAATGGCGCGACACGCATGCGAGTTTCGTCGCTTTTGACGGCGGGTTGCGCGGGCTAGCTTCCCTTACCGGTATGGGTCCTGGCAAGCTAGAGGACATCGGGTCAGGGGCCTACCGACTGCCGATTCCGACCAATGAAGTTTGGTTGTTTCGAGCCCCTGACGAAGATTTCCGGGGGCGACTCCGATAGATCGTGTAGTTATCAATGTGAGCGTTGCTCGGATTAGGAGCCGTTAATGTCAGCTGGTCCGTCGGATGTTTCACGTGGAACCGTTTCACGTGAAACTGCCTCAGAGAATGAAGTCGGCCGGGGGGCGAGGAACAACGATAGTGACTTCGGCAACGCCTACACCGGGATCTCCCCCATCGAGACCCCAATTGGTGCGGCTGCCCATCGCGCGAGTCAGGTGTTGCACCCACAATCGGTGGCGCTGCCAAAGCTCGCCGAACGACGGATGATCACCATCGCCAACCAGAAGGGTGGCGTAGGCAAGACAACCACTGCGGTGAACCTGGCGTCGGCGCTCGCGTTGCAGGGTCTGACCGTCCTCGTCGTCGACCTCGACCCTCAGGGCAATGCCAGCACCGCGCTGGGCGTAGACCACCGGTCGGGTGTCCCCTCGAGCTACGAGTTGCTCCTCGGTGAGGTCACGGCGAGGGAGGCGATTGCGCAAAGCCCGCACAGTCCCCGACTCTTCTGCATCCCCGCCACCATCGACCTCGCGGGCGCAGAGATCGAACTCGTGTCGATGGTTGCGCGCGAAGGCCGCCTGAAGACCGCCCTGTCCGATGCCGCGCTCGAGGGCCTGAGCATCGACTTCGTCTTGATCGATTGCCCTCCCTCGCTTGGACTGCTGACAGTCAACGCCATGGTCGCGGCGAAGGAAGTTCTCATCCCTATTCAGTGCGAGTACTACGCACTCGAGGGTGTGGGACAGCTGCTTCGCAACATCGAGTTGGTGCAGGCACATCTCAATCCCACGCTGCACGTCTCGACCGTCATCCTCACGATGTACGACGGACGGACCAAATTGGCCGACCAGGTCGCGGATGAGGTGCGTAACCACTTCGGGGAAGCCGTGCTCCGCGCAGTTATCCCACGCAGCGTGAAGGTGTCCGAAGCACCGGGTTACGGCATGACAGTGCTCGATTACGATCCCGGATCACGTGGCGCGATGAGCTATCTGGATGCTGGTCGGGAGTTGGCTTCCCGGACTGTTGGAGTGACGGGAAGTGCGAAGCGATGAGTCAGGCACGCAACAAAGGCGGTCTTGGGCGCGGTCTCGCCGCCCTGATTCCGACCGGTCCAGCGGCTGGAGGACCGGGGCTCGGTAATGCCGCAGCCGACGTCATCATCGGAGGGGAAAGCGCTGCTTCTCGTCGAGCGTTGAACTCGGTCGAGCGACCTGAGGAGCCACTCGCCGCCGGCGGTGCGGTCTACCGGGAGATTCCGCAGAACCAGATCAAGCCGAATCCGAAGCAGCCTCGCTCGGTATTCGAAGAGGAAGCGCTCTCAGAACTGGTTCACTCGATCCGTGAGTTCGGCCTCATGCAGCCGATCGTGGTTCGCCGAACCGGTACCGAAAGCTACGAGCTCGTCATGGGCGAGCGTCGCTGGCGAGCGAGCCAGGAGGCGGGACTAGCCGCCATTCCCGCGATCGTGCGCGAGACCGCGGACGAGTCGATGCTGCGCGACGCCCTCCTCGAGAACATCCACCGGGTCCAGCTGAATCCCTTGGAGGAGGCCGCGGCGTATCAGCAATTGCTCGAGGAATTCGACGTGACGCACGAGGAGCTCGCGACGCGACTCGGTCGTTCCCGGCCGGTGATCACGAACATGATTCGACTGCTGAAGCTGCCGATCGCTGTGCAGCGACGGGTCGCGGCCGGTGTTTTGTCAGCTGGTCATGCGCGCGCGTTGCTCTCGCTCGATGCTGGCTCCGAAGCTCAAGAAGCGCTGGCGGCTCGGATCGTCGCCGAAGGTCTCTCGGTGCGGGCCACCGAAGAGGCTGTCACATTGGCGAATCGTGACGATGACAAAGCGGTTCAGCCGGCTGCGCGGCGCAAGCCGATCCAGATGCCGGGCCTTCAAGATGTGGCCGAACGCCTCTCCGAGTCGTTCGATACTCGCGTCACCGTCAGCCTCGGAAAGCGAAAAGGCAAGATTGTGGTCGAATTCGGGTCCGTTGACGACTTGCAGCGAATCGTCACCTTGATGCAAAAACAGGACGCAATTTAGCGATTTTCGACCAGGATCGGATACAAGAGGCCAATACGTCACTGTGACGGCACCGAGAACCGCGCAAAACGGGCTCCTCGCTCGAGCAGAATCGAGTGGTGAATCGCACGGTTGTTCGGTGGCGCGGGTCGACACGGCACCGCCGTGGCATCGCCTATTCTGGACCAGAACGATAACGGCGTCGGGCACACATTTTGAATAACTGAGTCATGGAGGCTGAGCGAAGCAGTGTCGACTAGCGTCACCGCACTCACCCTTGATGGACTGGACAAGTTGCCGTCCCATGCCAGGCGCTGCGTGTTCTGGGAACTGGACCCGGCCGTCGCCGAGAACTCCAAAGAGTTCACTGATCCTGTCTTCGAAAAAGAGGCCTGGCTCTCGACGGTGATGCTCGAATGGGGTTCGTGCGGACAGGTCGCAACGAAGGATGGCCAGCCTGCTGGCTGCGCGCTCTACTCCCCGCCGAGTGCCGTACCGCGGGCAAGCTTGTTCCCTACCTCGCCGGTCAGTGCGGACGCGGTCCTGCTGACCACGCTGCGGCTGGAACGCATCGGTGCGGACGACGGACTCGAAGGAACATTAGTACGAGCAGTCGTGGCCGATCTGGTTCGCCGCGGCGTCCGCGCCATCGAGGCGTTCGGCATTCGTAAGACCGAAGACGAGATGGCTGGCATGGTCACGATTTCCAGTGATACATGGGCTGCGTTCGATACGACAGCCGAGGCAAAGGTTCCGACCGCCACCGCAGCGATGGAATGTTCACCCACGTCGTGCATGATCGCGGCGGACTTCCTCGAGGGGGTCGGCTTCGAAGTTGTTGCACCCCATCACCGTTTTCCGCGTCTCCGGCTCGAACTCGACCGCGATCACGGCTGGAAAGCAGATGTGGAACATGCGCTGGAACAACTGCTTTCGGCAGCTGCGCTGACGGTGGCGGATATGGGCGAGCGCGCGAAGGTCGGCGCCCGCTAAGGCTCAGCCGCGGTCGGCGGACGCGAGCTCTTCTGCGAGCAGCTCGGCGAATGTGTACGTACCGGTCGGCTGATCGTCCTGCCCGAGCAGGTACAGCCGTTTGACGGCAATCAAGATGGCTTCGGCGATTACGTCGCGGAATCGCGGGTTCGTCAGGACCGACGCGTCGTATTCGTTTGTGAGATAACCGATATCGACCTGAATCGTCGGCATCTTGGTAAGCCGCAACAGATCCCACGTACGGCCGTGAGTACGGCAGTCCTGCAACGACGTGCGCGCGACAACTTCGCGCTGGATGAAGCCGGACAGCACCTGTCCGATCATCGACGTCGAACCGTGTGAGTTCCCGAAATGGAAGCCTGCGACACCGTTGGCAGCAGGACTGTCGTTGTGGGCGCACCGCAACGAGATCATCAGGTCGGCATCGAAAGCGTTTGAGGTTTCAGCTCTTTCGACATCGGTGGGATTGGCACCGTGAGGTCGGGAGAGGAATGTCTCCATGCCGGTCGCTGCCATGCGTCCCTCGAGTCGGCTCGCAAGATCCCAGAGGATTTCGGCCTCGAACATGTCACCGAACTCCGTCGGTACCGACAAGCCCTTGTCGTCGCCACCCAGACCCGGATCGATGACGATGCGCTTACCGGTGAGCTGTGGGCCCGAACGATGAACGAGTTCTTCCTCGCTGATGCGATGTGGATTGCCGCCTGTCACTCGAGCGCCGAGCAACTCGAGCGAGCGCAACGTGTCGGGACCACAGATACCGTCCGCGGCCAAGCCGATCTCACGTTGGTACGACGTCAAGGCCTCGTGGGTCTGCGGGCCGAAGTAGCCGTCGACGCGATCGACGTAGAAACCGAGGTCCTGCAACCGGCGCTGCAGCGTAGCGACGTCGTCCCCGTAGAGCGGTGCAGAGAGCTGATAGATCAGCGTGCGGGCGCCTAGACGGTACGAGGCTTCCTTCAGCGAGCGGTACGTCGCGGGGCCCACAATGCCGTCGACGAGGAGTCCTCGTTGCTGCTGGAAGGCCCGCACAGCACTGTCGACGGCCTGATCGAAGACGGCATCCGGCGCGATCCAGTACCCACTGACGTCGTTATCGCGGTCGGAGGGTGCAACTCCGTCATGCAGGAAGCCCAGGCTGGCTAGCGAGCCCCGAATCTCGGCTACGGCAGGGCCATGATCGCCGTGACGGAGTCGGTGCATGTGCGTAGAAGCCTTCCCTCTGCCAGCGCGCATCCGATGCGGTGTTGCACGGGACGCATCGGACGATTGTCGCAGAATCTTCCCTCTTTCTGTGAAACGAGGGCTAAATTGCAGGCTGCGCCTGTGGTCGAGACTCAGATGTGTTCGGCGAGGTCCCGCAGTAGTGCAGCTTTGCCCTTGGCGCCGACGATCTGCTTGGCGGGCTTACCGCCGGAGAACAAGATCAGCGTCGGAATCGACATGACCTGGTAGTCGCGCGCGGTCGCAGGATTCTCGTCGATATCGAGCTTGGCGATGGTCAGCTTGTCGCCGTGCTCCGCCGCGATCTCCTCGAGCACCGGTGCGACCATCCGGCACGGTCCGCACCAGGTTGCCCAGAAGTCGACTAGTACGGGCTTCTCGCTCGACAGGACGTCCTGGATGAACGAATCGTCGGTGACGGTGATGGGTTTGGACACAGTGAGTCTCTTCTCCTAGATAGGGATTCAGCCGACGACGACCGGGCGGCCGGCGTTGTCGATCGTGTTCGCGGTGATGTCGCCACGCTCGGCGAGCCAGCGTTCTGCGTCGATGGCAGCCGAACACCCGGTGCCTGCTGCGGTGATTGCCTGCCGGTAGGTGTGGTCGACCAGGTCGCCTGCGGCGAAGACACCCTCGACACTTGTCGCGGTGCTCGAGGCCTTGACCTTCACGTACCCCGCAGCATCGATGTCTACCTGGCCTTTGACGAGCTCACTGCGCGGGTCGTGACCGATCGCGACGAACATGCCGGTCACCTCGAGGAGGCTCTTTTCGCCGGTCACGGTGTCGTGCAAGGTCACTCCGGTGACGCTGTTCTCACCGAGTACCTCCACCACGTCGGCATTGGTGATGAACCGGATCTTCTCGTTCGCCTTGGCACGCTCGAGCATGATACGGGACGCGCGGAACTCTTCGCGACGGTGCACGACGGTGACCGAGCGGGCGAATTTGGTCAGGAACGTAGCTTCTTCCATGGCCGAGTCGCCACCGCCGACCACAACGATGTCCTGATCCTTGAAGAAGAATCCGTCACAGGTCGCACAGGCGCTCACACCACGACCCAGCAGTGTCTGTTCACCCGGAATGCCGAGATAGCGGGCAGCTGCGCCCATGGCCAGGATGATGGCGTGCGCACGATAGGTCTCGCCGTAGACGGTGACGGTCTTGATCGGGCCGGATAGGTCGATTTCGTCGACGTCCTCGGTGCGGATGTCCGCGCCGAACCGCTTGGACTGCTCGCGCATCTGCTCCATGAGGTCCGGGCCCATGATTCCGTCGCGGAATCCGGGGAAGTTCTCGACCTCGGTGGTGGTCATCAACGCGCCGCCGAACTGGGTGCCCTCGAAAAGGACCGGCTCAAGCTCTGCACGCGCGGCGTACACAGCTGCGGTGTATCCGGCAGGACCCGACCCAACGATGATGAGATCGCGCACCGGCTCGGTAGCGGCAGACTCTGTTTCTGGCAGCTCAGACTGGTTGAGCGGGCCGATGGGAAATTGCGCAGCGGACATGCGGACCTTCCGATGGAACGGTGGAATCGGATCAATCAACTCAACACCAGCGTAAGGGGTGTTGTTCCCAACGGGGTCAGCCGATATCGGTTCGCGCCAGCACATTCGGATTGGCCGGCCCGCAATCCGGTCGAACGACCAGTGCGGTGATCTGCGGCGACTCCGGCCCAGGAACGAGGAGGAGGACGGCTTGTTGCCCGCTGAAGGTGACATTCGCCGAGCCGAGGACCGCGCGCGCAGGGTCGAGACCGTTCGCGACCAGGCAGGCCGACACCGCCGAGCGGTCGGTCAGCGGGCCGGACGTTTCGCGGTGCCCGAGCAATCCGACCAGGGTTGACGGCGTGATTTCGCTGCCGAGGTCGATTGAGTTCGTCTGCGGGGACGCGACCACCGGAGCGCTTGCCTCGGGTGACCGGATCAAGACTGCGGCGAAGATCACTGCGGCAGCGGCCGCGACAGACCCCACGGCAGCCGTCGCGACGAACCATCGACGATGCGTGCGAGTGAGCGCCGATACCGCGGCGCCGACAGGAAGCTGATGCGCGGTCGCGAAGGTCTGCGGTCCGAGATCGAGCGCACGATCAAGCCGCTCGGCGACATCGGATGGGATTGTGCACGCAACGCCGTAGTCGGTGCCAAGTTTTCGAAGTTCGTCGGATACCCGATCGAGCGCCTGAAGGACACGCATGGCATCCGGATCACGTCGCACGAGCGGCCAGAGTTGCGTCTGCATGGCTGGCGGCAAGTTGTCGGCGTGCAGGTCAGCGATCAGTTCGACTGGATACGGGGGCTGCGGCACAGCGTCGCGCACTACGACCACGACACCTCCTGATCCGAATCTTTCTTTCCTGTCACTGAATTGGACGCGGCGAATCTACTTTCGGTTCCCTGGATCACGCATAAATTCCAGACGTTCTGCCAGCTTTACTCGCGCTCGCGCGCACCGGCTTTTGATCGTTCCTTCGGGCACGCCGAGCAGAACCGCGGTTTCGGCGACAGAATACCCCTCGACATCGACGGCGACCAGGGCTGCCCGCTGCTCCGCCGGGAGCGAGAACAGCGCCTTGTCGACCACGAGGGACATCTCGAAGTCGGCGATGTAGTCGCGATCGTCACGGGGATCTTCGGTGTCGTCACCCGACAGCGAGACGGTCGGACGGACCTTGTTACGACGCATTCGGTCAAGGCAGGCGTTGACCACGATTGTGTGGAGCCAACTGCGCACGGCAGCATCGCCTCGAAATGTCGCTGCCGTGCGGTGCGCGGACAGCAAAGCTTCCTGAAGGGAGTCGGCGGCGTCCTCGCGTGTGTAGGAGGTCCGTAGTGCGGTCTGCCACAGATGGTCGTAATGGCGGCGCATGAGCTCGGCGAAGGCATGGCTGTCCCCCGCTGCATGGGCAGCAAGCAGGTCTACGTCAGTAGACAATTCGGCGACCCCCCCAAGCTATTTGCCGCTTTGACCAGTGCTTTCAGCAGTCAGTCCCGGCTACCCACCCATAGCGGTCATTGGTGTGCCCCAGCCGCACACCGACGATTATCGCTAAGCCCCACGCGAGAGCGCATTCGGGAGTGTACACAGCAAGCGCACAGCTCGGCAAACGGGCAGCTAACTTCCCGCAGTGAAACCCATGTCGGCAATTGCCGACTGGTTCTGGCTTCCCGACTTGCTCAAACCCGTAATCCACACGAGAACATACCGGACGGGCTGGTCCGTCTCCACAGGGATCTGCGTGACGCCCTGGCCGAGCGTGGCGGTACCGATCACCTGAGTCTGATCCAGCGTCGGTGACGCGGTGGGCGAGGTCCGGATCTCAACCTTCGTGCCCGGCGTCGGCGAATTGATCCAGACATTGTTGAGTACGGTCGGCTTCGGCAACGTAGCGAGCAGGCCGACGCCCTTCTTCAGGGCGGGGAACGGCTGGAAGTACGCGTCCGTGCGCCACACGGTCGACGGGTTGTTGTCGAGTACAAGGTTCACGGATCCGACGCTGTCCGGTGTGCCCTGCGGCGAGAACACCTCGACGTCGCTCGCCGGCACAGGGACTCCCGCCGGCGCAGGTGCTGCGCCGGTCTCGTCCGAGGGCACAGCGGCTTGCGAGGTCAGTCCAGGCAATTGGTTGTTGAGCGGCTCGTTGGAACCGCCACCGGCTAGGAAGTTCGCGAGCCACCAACCGACAAGTCCGAGAACGATGACGGTGACAACGCCGAGGCCGGCCAGGATCAACATCATGCGATTCGAACGCGCCTTTTCGGCTGCGATCTCTTCGGGGTCCGCCAAAGCGTGCCCCGATGAGCCGGGCTGGCGCTGGCCGAGGCGCAGCGCGGGGATCATGTCGGTCTTCTGATCGACGACGGAAGCCTGCTCGAGCACGTGCTGGACAGTCGCCGCAGTTCGCACACCGCGGTTCGTCTCCAGCGCCCGGACTGCGACCGCAGAGATCTCGAACGGCACTTCGGGCCTGATTTCCCGGGGCTCGATCGGTGCGCCGTCCGCTCCGTGCGCCGCGAGCGGAAGCCCGCCGACCTTGGCAGCGGGAACAGCGGTGCCGGTGATTCCACCGGGCGGTGCTCCGATGGGCCAACGGGCAATGATCAGCGCGTACAACATTGCGCCGAGACCGCGAACGTCTGCTTGCGCGTCGGCGTCGGCCAGAGTGCCTGGGAATGCCAGGACCGCGTCGCCGTTGGCACTGATCCGAACACGGTCGGGATGATCGATCGACAACGCGCCGCCACCGCGATGCGTCAGTTCAGCGGCTGCGGCGAGCGCCCGGATAGCGCGCGCGGCACCGATCGGGGAGGGCTTGGTTTCGGCCATTTCTCGCAAGGAGCGGCCAGGTGTCCATTCGGCGACGACGATGCCGCCGGAACTGCCTCGGACCACGTCGAGCACCCGGGCGAGGCCGGGCGAATTGATGCGACCGAGACGCAGTGTGCGGGACAGAATCGCCTGCGGACCCTGGGCACTCGTATCCGTGAGACCGGCGGTCTGCTCGGAGTCGACGAAGGTGAGCGCGACCTCGCGGTCCAGCTTGGTGTCGAGAGCCTGCCAGAACTTCAGTCCGCGTGAGCCGCCGTGTGCAGCGAGCAGGCGATAGCGACCACCGGCAACCGAGGCGCCGGGGATGAGTTTCGGTCCACGCGGAATCGGACGCGGTCCACCCTCATGCGGCGGCGACTCTGTTTCGACGGGAGCGGTTGCCTCTGCGGGCGAACGCGGCGGCGCCGGCTGGGCAGCGGTAGCTTTTTGCAGATCCGCGGCAACAGTGTCTGTCGAAACGCCGCCGGCCTGGTCAGCGGGCGTTTGTACTTCGGAGGCTTCCGCGGCGGAACTACCGGCTGGAACGCCGCCGGCGATTGCGTCGTCGCTCACCCTCACTCCTTCACGTAGGTATCCCCGGTCATATCCCCCATAGGGTTGCGTACTCAACCTCTGCCGAACAGGGTACGGGAACTCCCCTACTCCAGTGATATCAACAGCGTTGGCTCTGATGACCGGAATGACCATCGTTTGCGCATCCATCATGGGGTCGTACTCGGACTCGTCCGCGCGGTTGTCCCCGTGATTGTCCTCGACGACTTCGTCGGATCGACCGCTCAGGCGTCGCCTGATTGCCACCGTAATGGCAACAATTTCTGAAACGTTGGCGATTCGCATTATTGCGAACGTGATCGAAAGCATGAACAGTCCGCCGAAGGCCACACGCAATACAGACCCAAGTCCGCCGAGACCGACCGTGAGCTCGCGAAGATTCAGCAACCGGTCGACGCCGTACATCGCCAAGCCGCCCGCAAGTGAGGCTAGCAAGACAACCCATACCGTTCTACCGACGTTGGCCATCCGCAGGTCACCGAGGCTCCGGCGCAGCAGAATTCCGCCGATGATTGCGCCGCCGATGAAGCCTATTCCGTTCGCGACGCCGAGGAGGTTGACCACCTGGTGGTCGTCGGTAGCAACTATGGGGGCAAGCGCCGAGAGGGCGATCTTCACGCCCGTGATTCCCAGAATGATCCAGGTCGGCGTCCAGACCTGCTCGCGCGCATAAAACACCCGCAGATGAATAAGGACAATGGAGTACGGAATGAGAGTGAATGCCGACCAACTCACTGCTTGACCGAGGCGGCTCGCGTCACCCGAGAAGTTGCCGTACCCGTACAGCGCCTCGCCTACCTGCGGGCCCGCGAATGTGAGGAAGGTAATAACCGGAACGAGCGCGATCATGGTGAGGCGGGTGGCCACGGACAGGTCGTCGACGACGGCCGGAGTGTCGTTCGCGGCCGCATTACGGCTCAGCCGGGGCATGATCGCTGTCAGCAGCGTCACCCCGAGCACTCCATAAGGAAGCTGTAGGAGAAGCCACGCGTTGTTGTAGATCGCGGGCCCGGCCGCGTCAGCCCCAGACGAGACCCGGGTGGCGAAGACGAAACCGGTCTGACTGATCAGCACGTAGAGCACGATCGCGATCGCTATGCCGCCGAATTGCTTGAGTCGAGCGTCGATACCCCACAACGGCCGCAGGTCGATGCCCTCGCGCCGGATGGCCGGCACCAGGCTGACGGCCTGCGTGATCACACCCGCGAGCACGCCCAGGCCGAGGACCAGCAGCTTCGGATCGCTCATCCGAACGGGGTTGAGCTCGATATCACCAGGGACGACGAGGTAAAGCCCGAGCACGGCTAGCACGACGAGGTTGTTCAAGACAGGTGCCCACGCGCCCGGTTTGAAGACTTGCCGGGTGTTCAGGATCGCCATGAGCAGCGCGGACATGCCGTAGAACAGGATCGACGGCAGGAGCAGGAACGACAGTGCGGTGGTCAGCGACGTGTCGACCTTGCCGTCGTTCGACAGAAATACGTGGGTCGTCAACACCGGTGCAGCGGCCGTGGCCAGCAGTGCCGCGATGCCGAGCAGCGTGAACGCTGCCGTGAAGAGTCGGCGGATGAAGGCGGCACCGCGATCGGCGTCCTCGCGCTCGGCGCGGATAAGCACCGGGACGACACACGTCGTCAGCACCGCCCCGAGCACGAGCTCGGAAATCATGTTCGGGATCTGGCTCGCCACTGTGTACGACGACGCGACAGCACCGCCGAGCACGGTGAGCAGCAACATCTGCTTGAGAAAACCGGTGATACGACTGACGAGAGTCGCAATCGCAATGGAACCCGTTGCCGCGATGAGCCGCCGATTGGAGTTGTCGTCCGACGGTTTCGGCTCGACCTGAACGGGTGGGATTCGAACGGGCTCGGCGCGGGGCGGGCGTGGTGGCTGCCAGCGGTAGGGCCGTTCCCAAGGAGCACGCTCCCACGGCGCCGACCGCACTGAGCGGGGCGGGGTCACCGCACAAACCCTTCGTCGGCGGGATCGGGCTGGCCCCGGAACCGATGCCACAGCCGACGTCCAGCCAGCACGAGCAGCAGCGCACCCGCGCATGCAGTAATTATGGCCAGCGCCTGGCCGTACGCATTCGACCGAACCGAGACAGTGGTGGGAGCGCCGAGTTCCTGGCCACTTGCCGTCGTCAATGCCACTTCGACAAACAGGTTGCGCGTGTCGTTGACCTCGGTGGGAACCGTCAACGCGCGACTTCCCCTGGGCGGGAGTTGCTGCTCACCGATGTCAGTGATCTTCATTACCGGCGGCGCATCGATCCGGACGAGGACCTTGATTCCGATCGGGAGGTCGTTGCGGGCCACGAGCAGTAACGGGCTCTGTTCGGACGCCAGCGTGTAGACACCACCCGGCGCGAGGATGGTCACCGAACGGAACATCGCGTCGAGCGCGGCGAGGGATTCGGTGATTCGCGCATGACCGGCGGCTTCGGCAGCCGCTCGCTCGTGGTCTCTGCGTCCGGAGAGGGTCATTGCTCGCAACAGGTCTTCGCGGAGCGGCGCAACGAATCGGCGTGGGGTCAGATCGACCTGCGGATCGTTGACGAGTGCATCGGCGAGTGCATCGATGCGTCCTGCCTGTGACGCCGCAGGTACACGGATCGCGGCGGGGATCGCGTCGTCGACTGTTTGCTGGTTGTAGTTCAGCTCGAATGGGCGTGGATCCGGCGGTCGCATAACGAGGTCGGCAAACTTCCTCGGTGTCGCGAGACCGGAGCCGAGCAGCGACGACGTCTCGGACAGGATTGCGCTCGCCTCGTCGGCATTCGCACTCCATTGCTGCGGTGGAACGAGCAGCAACGACCGCGGGTTGTCGGGTTTCGGCGTCAAGGAAGACCAGGTCAGCGCGCCCAACGCATCCTGCAACCGTGCCGTCCGTGAGTCACCGCCAAGGTCGTACCGGCCTTTGGCGAGAGCAAACGACGGTGTTTGCGGGTTGTCGCCGACGGCGGCCAAGGCGGTTGCGGCCGACACGTCGAAGGTGGCGGCGTGCAGCGCGTCGTCGGTGCTGGGTGCCTCGGCGGGGGCCACTTTCTCGGTCAGCGTCGCTGGAATGCGGACGACATCGGGCGGGGCGACGACATTGTCGACAGTGGCATCGACCGCGTTGCCCGCGAGAAGGGCTGTCTTGGTTCCGAGCGTGCGCAGCCATTTGCCGGTGGCGTCGTCGATCGATCCTGCGTCCGGCCAGGTCACGTCCCGCACGGTCGTCACAGCGAGGATGCTGTCGACAATGTCGGCGGGGGCAGTCACCGCGCTGGCGCTGAGCTCGGCGTTGTCGGCTTCGCGAACAGCGGGAAGGTCGACCTGCGCGAAGGGCAATGCGACTGTGCACAAACTCGAGGTGAGTGCGCGGAGGCGGTCCAGCCACTCCGTCGCGCCCGTACCGTCCCGGGTTTCGCCGTTGGGATCGGCAGTATCGGTGAGCACGAGGTAGCCGCGTGTCATGTTCGAGACGGTGATCAGTAGATCGGGGTCGACGGCGATGCACGTGCTGTCGGCCAGCTTGCGCTCTTGGTCGAGGTCCGAGCTCAGCGCGAACTCGAGTGAACTGAGCAAACCTTCGAGACGCCCGCCTTTGGCGAGCGACGAGGCAAGGTCGTCGTCGATCAGTCGAACCTTCTGATCGAGCGATCCGGGCACGCCGGCAACCAACCGTGGACGATCGGCGAGCGGCCAGAGCACCGTCAGCGCGACGGGGCTCGATGTACTCGGGGCGATCGGGCGCGCGTCCTCGGCCGCCGGATCCGGTGCGCTCGGATCCGAGGGCACCCCGAGCACCGGGAGGAGGAAGCGGGCGTCGTCGAGTCGCGCTTCGTCGCCGAACTCGGGAGCTCCGTTGACATTGAGCAGCAGCGGGTAGACGCCGGGGCGTGTGATCTCGAGTGACGGAGTGTCCTTGGTGGCCGAAACAGCTTGTCGCATAGGCATTGTCAGCGTGAATTGCTTGCGCTGGCCCGGGTCGAGGCGGTCCGACACCGTGACGAACTCACCGACGATGTCGAAGTTCTGCTGATCCAACCGCAGCGTCGTGCGCAGTTCGGCATGCGTCGCAATCGCCGGCGCGCGCTGCATCCGGACGCTGACATCGGACACCGGACGATCGCCCACGTTCGACACCGTCGCAGTGACGACGACAAAGGGATCGCTGGTGGTCGTGACCGTGCTCGGAGCCACAGAGTCGATCGCCAGCTCGAGGAACTTCGGCGCGCTGTTGGTATCGCTGCTCGACGTCGGCTGTGCGTGCGCCGGATCCGCAATTGCGGCGGCGCCGGACGGGGCGAGACCGAGGGCCGCCACGGCCAGTACCGCCAGAGCGGACCGCTTCCATGCCCGCGTCATTCGTTGCCGACACCCTCGTTCTGGGTGGTCAGCTCCCCATCGCTGTCCATCTTCTCGATCAGTTTGCCCGCGACTTCGGCGAGCCGTCGCTCGTCGGCGTAGGCCAACCGTGATTCGAGTTCCGCGAGCGGAACCCACGCGACTTCGGTGACTTCGATATCCGCATCGGAAAGTTCGCCGCCGAGGTAACGCAATAGATAGTGGTGCACCGTTTTGTGGACGCGCCGGCCTTCGGTGACGAACCAGTAGTCGATGCTGCCGAGCGATGCGAGGACCTTGCCGCGAACCCCGGTTTCCTCGGCGACCTCGCGCATCGCTGTCTGTTCGGCGGTTTCACCCTGTTCGATGTGGCCTTTCGGCAGCGACCAGAGCAGCCGCCCGCGCCGGTCTGTTCGTCCTATAAGTGCAGCGCACAAGGCTTCTGGCGGTCCATCGAGCCCATCGACCACGAGCCCCCCAGCTGACGTTTCACGTACCGTTCGCAGTCTGGGTTTGGCAGAATTACCGAGCGCACTTCTCCGCCGCGATTGGCGGCGTCGGTTGTTCGCGCGTTCGGCAGGAGACACCCGATCAATTCTAGCTGGCCAGGTGGGTCTGGCCCGCGGGGCGCTCCGGCGACGCGTGAGTAAGCTGCACACCCGTGGTTTCGCCATCTCCCGTATCTGACAACGAACGCCGAACTCGGCTGCTCGCTGCCGCCGCGATCACGCTTGGCGGGATGTCGGAGGAGCTGACTCCGCTCGGCGCATTGTTCGCAGCGCGCGGCTACGAGCTGTACCTGGTCGGGGGCAGCGTCCGCGACGCGGTGCTCGGCCGGCTGGGCTCCGATCTGGACTTCACCACCAACGCGAGGCCCGAGGTGGTGCAGGAGCTCCTGCGCGGCTGGGCCGACAACCTGTGGGATACCGGCGGCTTGGCGTTCGGCACGGTCAGCGCGGGCAAGGGCAGCCACCAGATCGAGATCACGACCTACCGCACCGATCAATACGATCGCGTCTCACGCAATCCCGTCGTGGCGTACGGCAAGACCCTCGAAGAGGACCTGGTTCGCCGGGACTTCACCGTCAACGCCATGGCCGTGCGAATCGGCGCCGACGGCTCGCAGGAATTCGTCGACCCACTCGGTGGGATGGATGCATTGCTCGCGGGCGTGCTCGATACACCTGCCGCGCCGCAAGATTCGTTCAACGACGATCCGCTTCGCATGCTGCGGGCCGCCAGATTTGTGTCGCAGCTCGGGTTCACGCTCGCGCCGCGGGTGTACGACGCCATCACCGACATGGCAGGCGAGATCGACCGCATCACCGCCGAACGGGTCCGCGCCGAACTGGACAAGTTGATTCTCGGTGAACACCCGGTCGACGGCATCAATGTCATGGTCGAGACTGGGTTGGCCGCACGGGTCCTACCCGAGGTGCCTGCGATGCGGCTCGAGATCGATGAGCACCACCAGCACAAGGACGTTTATCAGCACTCGTTGACCGTGCTGCAGCAGGCGATCGATCTCGAAGACGGCGACCCGGACTTGGTGCTGCGCTGGGCCGCGCTACTGCACGACATCGGCAAGCCCGATACCCGACGCCATGAGCCTGCCGGAGGCGTCAGCTTCCATCATCATGAAGTTGTCGGAGCCAAGATGGTGCGTAAACGGTTGCGCGCCTTGAAGTATCCGAAGCAGACCATCGACGACATCGCACAGCTGGTGTTTCTGCATCTGCGCTTTCACGGCTACGGCAAGGGACAGTGGACCGATTCGGCTGTCCGGCGCTACGTCGCCGACGGTGCGGAGCTACTCCCCCGGCTGCACAAGCTGGTTCGAGCCGATTGCACTACTCGGAACAAGCGGCGCGCGGACACCTTGCGAGCAACCTACGACGAGCTGGAAGAACGCATCGCCCGTCTGCAGGAACAGGAAGATCTCGCTCGCGTCCGTCCGGATTTGGACGGCAACGCGATCATGGAACTGCTCGGCATCTCGGCGGGACCGGACGTCGGCAAGGCATGGCGATTCCTCAAGGAACTGCGACTCGATCGGGGACCACTCGATCGTGACGAGGCCGAAGCCGAGCTGTTGAAGTGGTGGAACGGCCTGCAGGATTCCTGATGCCGGGCGAACGGAATACTGATGTGGTGCAGCCACTCGATCCCCCGCCACGCCCGCCGATCAATGTGAAACCGATGGCGTTGCCTGCCCCGCCTGCAACGCCACGACGTCTGTACGTGTCCGGCTGGTTGTGGCTGATCTCGGCATTGCTGTCCCTCCCGACCGCCGTCTACGCAATGAGGCACTTCGAGCAGAGCAGCGCTGCGCTGTTCGATCAGATCGGGAAGAACCTGCAAAGTGGCGCCGACATCGACAAGGCGCACACACTCGCGGACGTGTCGCCGAAGGTGGTGACCGCCGCGGTCCTGGTTGTGGTGGTGATCCAGCTTGTTTTGGTCGCTCTGATGATCACCAAGCGCAGCAGGGCGGCACGCGGCCTGCTGCTGATCTTTGCGATTGCCGGCGTTCTGGCGCTGGTGGTGTGGCACAACCTCATCTTCGCGATTCCCAAAGCGCCGAATGGAATTTTCGAGGCCATCCTGTTCGCGCAGATTGCCTTCGCAGTCGTTGCGACGCTCTTGATGTTCGGCAAACGGATCGGTCGCTGGTTCCGTGGTGAGCCCGACCCCGTTCCGGGCGACGATGACGAGGACGACGATGACGAGGACGACGACTAGGCCTTCGTTGGCGCAGGGACGTCCCCGCGGGGACGTCCACCCGTTCGATCGCTGCGACGTAGCGACATTCCGACCCCGCACCCGCTGGTCGCCGGCACCCTGAATGGATCGATACGTCCCCGCGGGGACGTCGGACATGACGATCTGGCTCTCCGGCCGAACACGTCCCCGCGGGGACGTCTCCGTGCAGCATTTGTGTCGGTGGGTCGAGCTACCCTCTTGATATCGAACATATGTTCTATCGAGGGGGATCGATGGAAACGCAAAACGCAACCGAACCAGCACCGACACCAGAGGAACGTCCACTCGACGACGTCGAAACCGAAATCTGCACCCTCGCCGGCCACATCGCCGCCGCCACCGCCCGCTTCCTGACCTTGATCGCCGACTTCGACACCCGCCGCGGCTGGGCCAGCTGGCAACTGCACTCGTGTGCACAGTGGTTGTCCTGGAAAGCCGGCGTCAGCCTGCACACCGCCCGCGAATACGTCCGCGTCGCCGGCGCCCTCACCGACCTCCCGCTCATCGCTGCCGCCTTCGCCGCCGGCACCCTGTCCTACTCCAAAGTCCGAGCCCTGACCCGCGTCGCCACCACCGACACCGAAGAATCGTTGCTGCGCATCGCCTTACAATCCCCCGCCGCCCATCTCGACCGACTCTGCCGCGGCCTGGCCAGACAGATGCGATCACCGGCGAGGACGCCGACCGCT
>JBBSKP010000086.1:0-19189 GCA_038256175.1 Mycobacteriales bacterium | reverse complement strand
GGAATGCGGTTCGACCCGCTCCGACGGGTGAACCTCGAACAAACCATCAACACCGAGATCGCCAGGCACACCTCATGATCCCGCATATCTGCCGCTCAGCCGAGCACCCCGACCGGCGTGTTACCGACCCACGCTCCTAGCTCGCACTCCTGCTGCAAGGCTCCCACCCCTGTTCACGCAGCAATGGGGGTGGGAACTATGCAACAGGTGTGGGGACTCCTACCGAGGCGGCCGCCACAACTCGAGGCGTGGAATCCCCGGTGTAGCGAATCCGAGAACTTGGCCGTAGAAGGAGAGTTCGGCCTCACGCGAACTGATCTGATTCGCCAGCACTCGCAGGCCGTGGGCCTCGCCCGGATATGCCAAGTAGGCGTGCGGAATTCCCTTTGCCACCATCGCGTCGCGGAATCGCTCTGCCTGCGAGGGCGGCACGATCGGATCGGCGAGTCCTTGCAACAGCAGTACTGGGCAGGACAATCCGTCGACGTTGTTCAGCGGTGCCCGGCTGCGGTAGAGGTCGGCGGCTTCGGGGAGTGGTCCGATCAGTCCGTCGATGTAGCGCGACTCGAAGTCGTGGGTCTCCTCGACAAACTTTTCGAGCTCCGCGACACCGTAATAGGAAGCACCGCAGGCAAATACATCGGAACTCGTCAGAGCTGCGAGCACCGTCCAGCCGCCCGCCGAGCCACCTTCGATCGCCAACCGTTTCGGGTCTGCCAGTCCCGCGTCGACCAATCCGCGCACCGCAGCGATCGTGTCTTCGACATCGACGACACCCCACTGCCCGCGGAGCCGATTTCGATACTCGCGGCCGTATCCCGTTGAGCCGCCATAGTTCACGTCGATGATGCCGATGCCGCGGCTGGTGAAATACGCGTAGACGAGATTGACTGCCGGCGTGACGTGTGCCGTCGGGCCACCGTGGACAAATGCCACGTATGGCGGAAGTTCGGCGTTCGGTCCGACATATCCGGGATTGGCCGGCGGATAGACGATCGCGTGCACTTCCCTGTCCGGTCCTTTAAATGTAACCGGTTGCGCAGCAGGAAGATATGCCGATTCCGGCAGCGATTCGGTCGACAGGCGGACGTCGGTGAGCGTTCGCGTTTCCAGATCCAGTATCCGCAAACCTGCAGACGTTCGCGCGCCGCCGCAGCGCACCAACACCTGCGTTCCGCGTGAGTCGACCGGCTCTATCGATGTGACGTCATCGAGTTCGATCAGCTCGACCGCGCCGGTATCCGGGTCGATCACCGACACCGAGTCGGTTCCGAATGTGTTGACAGTCAGCAGCTTTCCACTCAGCAGCTGGGTGTACCACTTCGATCCGAGTCGCCAGAGTGGGCCACCGGTGTCGGCGTCGGCCGGCCGCACGGCGATCGGCTCATGTCCGATCTGCGCGCGGTAGACGTTCCAGAAGCCGGTTCGGTCGGTAGAGAAGTACATCGACTCGTTGTCGATCCACTCGGGCTGCAGTACCGATTCGGCTTCGCTTCCCGCAACAAGTTCCCAGTCGCCGCAGGTGCCGTCGGCAGCGACCCGTGCTGTGCGTAATTGCGTTCCATCCCACGGCATTTGTGGGTGATTCCATGCGATCCAAGCCAGTCTGGACCCGTCGGGCGACAGCCGCGGGTACGCCAGAAAGTCCGATCCGCCAACGACAGATCGAATACGCTTACCGTCACGCACCGCAGAGCCATCGAGCGGTATCGCGCAAATGTCACGAGTGATCTTGTAGCCGTGCGTCTCTCGGACGCACCACACCTCGTCGCCGTGGATCCGCAGCTCCGCGTATCGCACCGAAGCGGAGTCCGGGATCCGCGGCGTCAGCGGACTGGGGATCCGGACACGTCCTGCGGGGTCCAGCACGTACACCCGCTGATCGCTGAACTCGGCGAACACCAGAAGTCCCGCTGGCGTGACAGTCCAAGCGCCACCGCCGTATTCGTGCACCCTGGTGCGGGCATTCCACGGTGGCGGCAGGATATCGACCGCCGAACCTGCGTTGCCTGTTCGAATTGCCGTCCGTCCACCCTCGGTCGGACGCAGTTCGGCCCACCACACACTGTCGCCGACAAAGCAGCCGCCCTCGACGGGATGCCCGGCAGCTGCGACGTCCGCAGCACTGATCGGCGACGGCCACGAGCCGTACGGCAATGTTGCACGCATCGGGACAGCGTATGGCAACGCCTCGGCGGCTCAGAGCGGGTACGCGTGCGAGATGTGAATCTTCCAGCTCCCATCAGGCTGGCGGGCAAACACATCAACTCCGCTTTCGCGCACTGTCTCCAACACGGCGCCGGCCTTGTCGGTGACGGTCAGCGTCCAGATCAACCGGACTGTCGCGAGGTCACCGTCCACCAGCACCTCTTTGATGTCCGGCGCCGCGTAGCTGAAGTTGCGGTCGGGATCGGTGATGACCCCGGTCAGTTGCGTGCAGGTGTCGTCGTAGCTGCGGTCTGCGCTGTCCGGGTAGATCACGATCGCATCGGGCGCGAACAGCGAGCAGACACCCGCGGCGTTCGTACCGTCGAAGTCCGTCGGCCACTGGTTGAGAGCCTCAACAATCGCCGCCCTGTCGACAGCGGGATCATGCTTTCCGGAATCAGCCTCACCGCACGACGCCAACGCAAAGGCGAGGGCCACAGCCATTACAACGCGCATCAGGCCGGTAACCACGCGCCGTGCAGACCTGAAGGAACCCTGATCGGCATCCGAATCTTGCCGAGCGGCCCGGCGGCAGGGTCGTCGGCGGGCAGGATGAAGAACCACGAAGACATGTCTGCCCGATCGGTGCCGATCATCCCCCAGTAGTCGTTCTCGTTGCCCGGCATGAAGATCGGCTCACCGACGGCGACCGATCTTGGGTTCCAACAGGATTCGGCGCCGTTCTCCATGTCGAAGAACATCAGCGAATCCATCGCACCTTCGCGACCGCCGATCTTGCCGACGGACGCGATCGTTCGGTGCCCTTTGGTGAGTTGCCGGTCATCGATGCGCGGAAACTCGATGTCACGATCCGATACCACGGTGCGGTTCACCTTTCCCGTTGCTGGATCGATCACCGCACGAGTGAGCGCCCCGACCGACGGGGTTCCGACGTCGGCGAAACCACCGGGATAGGACCATTGCGCGTAATCAATGCTGACCCGGCCGTCCGGTAGGTCGTAACCATTTGCGAAGTGCCACACCCAAAATGCGTCGTCGCTTGCCCATCGCACCGTGCCGCCGTCGCGAGGAATCAGCGCAATGCGGGTGCCGCGCTCGGGTTGCCAATCCAGCAGAGACCCACCGGCCATCACCTGTGCAATATCAAAAACCAACGGGCACAACAGAAGTACTATGTACTTCTTGGTCAGAGTCATGTCGTGGATCATCAGCGGCTTGTCGACGCCATCGATCGCGGTCGGCTCGCGCAGTGCCGCACCGTCGGGTCCCACCACAGACCAGGTGAGATACGGCGGCTCGAACATGTAGTTGAACAACACCATCTCGCCGGTGTCCGGATCGATCTTCGGGTGTGCGGTGCTGCCGATTGCCATTGTGCCGTCGCAACTGTCACGGCCCAACGTCCGAAGCGTGTCCGGGTCGAGCCGGTACGGCTGCGCCGTTTCCGCCATCGCGAGCAAACGGCCTCCGTGGCGAACGATGTTGATATCGGGCAGGTCTCGCGATGTGCCCGCGAGTTCGGGGCCGACCTCGTCGGCGCCCGGCGTGTACGGATCGGTGCCACCGGCCCACAGCACTCGGCCGGCTTTCTCCTCCGCGACGACCATCGGCGTGCGGACGAATTGGTTCGTGTATCGCGCCACGCCAACGCTCAACTCGATGCGATGCACCATGGCGTCGCCGTCGAGTGGATAGACATACGTGCCGATCGGATCGAATCGCGGGTTCGGGCCGTTGCGTATGTAGGCGCCGTTGAGATCGTTCGGGAGCTCGCCGACTACCTCGAGGCCATATACATCGACTTCTTCACGCTGCGGCGCGAACACACCACTCAGATGCGCATGGTGCGCCATATCGATGGGCGCAGGTTTGGGGATCGGATTCGATTCGGTGATAGTCATTGGGTACCTACCGTTGCGTGAGATGTACGTCAGATCGACCCACCAACTACGATAAATCCGACATCGACGCGGCGGAAGACTTCCGCGAATTCAGCCGCCACCAACGGCATTCTTCGAGTTTGCAGGCAATAGGTCCAAAAGGGCTGGACAGCGGATGGCACCATGAACACCGTGAGTCCTTCCAGTCACCACCCTCATCACCGTCCGCCACGCACGCTCGAGCAGTCGACCAAGCTGCAGAATGTCGTGTACGAGATCCGCGGACCGGTGCATGCCCATGCGGCACGGCTGGAGGCCGAAGGCCACCGCATCCTGAAGCTGAATATCGGTAACCCTGCGCCGTTCGGTTTCGAAGCGCCCGACGTCATCATGCGCGACATCATCGCGGCACTCCCGTACGCGCAGGGCTACTCCGAGTCGAAGGGCATTCTGTCGGCTCGTAGGGCGATCGTGACCCGATACGAGCTGGTTCCGGGCTTCCCGGAGCTCGACGTCGACAGCGTCTACCTCGGCAACGGTGTATCCGAGCTGATCACAATCACCATGCAGGCGCTGCTGAACAACGGCGACGAGGTGCTGATTCCGTCGCCGGACTACCCGCTGTGGACCGCCATGACAGCACTCGCGGGCGGCACCCCGGTGCACTACCTGTGCGACGAGACCAACGACTGGCAGCCCGATATCGCCGACATCGAGTCGAAGATCACCGACAAGACCAAGGCCCTGCTGGTGATCAACCCGAACAACCCGACCGGCGCGGTGTATTCGATGGACGTGCTGACGCAGCTCGTCGACATCGCCCGCAAGCACCAGCTCCTGCTTCTTGCCGATGAGATTTACGACAAGATCCTCTATGACGACGCCAAGCACATCTCGCTGGCCACACTCGCCCCCGACCTGCTGTGCCTGACGTACAACGGGTTGTCCAAGGCGTATCGCGTCGCCGGCTATCGCTCGGGTTGGCTCGCGATTACGGGCCCCAAGGAACACGCGGCGGGTTTCATCGAGGGCATCGACCTTCTCGCGTCGTCCCGGTTGTGCCCAAATGTCCCCGCACAGCACGCGATCCAGGTCGCGCTCGGCGGACACCAGAGCATCGAGGACCTGATCCTGCCCGGCGGACGACTGCTCGAGCAGCGCGATGTGGCCTGGGAGCGGCTCAACATGATTCCCGGCGTCTCGTGCGTGAAACCGAAGGGCGCTCTCTACGCGTTCCCGCGCTTGGACCCTGACGTTTACGAGATTTACGACGATGAGAAACTCGTGCAGGATTTGCTGCTGCAGGAAAAGATCCTGATGGTTCAGGGCACCGGGTTCAATTGGCCGCACCACGACCATCTGAGAATCGTCACGTTGCCGTGGGCACGCGACCTTGCTGTCGCGATTGAGCGATTCGGCAATTTCCTGGCTAGCTACTCGCAATAACACCGCTGACAATCGAACCAAAAGTTTGGTTTTTCACTTCGGAGCGGGAAACTCACCCGAAATCGCCGCAAAAGCCGACCGGGTAGCGCAACTAGGCCAACAGTATGTACATTAGTCATCGGCACCATGGGTGCCGGGATCGGCCGCCCACCCCCCCTGGGCCGCCGAGACCGGGTGGCGGGGACATCCCCCCTGCTCTCCGCCACCCCCTAAACTTCCAAGACGACCCGCCCTGCGCCACGCAGAGCGGGTCGTTCTTTTTCACTACGCTGTCCTCGTGCGCGATACGTCCGGCCGGAGGCCCGCAATATGAGCGTTGAGCAGACCCACGGGCATGGACACGGCCATAACGCCGGACCGCTCGCGATCGGCGACACCGCGAAGAAGATCGTTATCGGGCTGTTGGTTGTCATCGGCCTCGCCGTCATTATCGGCGCAATCGTGTTGTGGCCCAGCAAACAGACCGTCGATATTCCGCTGCCATTCCAGACTGCGGGTGGCGGCGCTGTGCAAACCGAAGCCGGGACCGTCACGATGCAGGACATCGGCGCGTGCGGCAGCGCCACTGTCGGCCAGGTGTTTACCGGAAGTCCGCAGCCACCGTCCAATGACGCGTACCAATGCCAGCGGAGCCTTGTCTCGATCGAGTCGGGGCCCAACAAAGGTACCAAAACCTTGCTCGAAATCGCGCCCGGCCCAGGGCAACCGGATCTGCGCGTCGGCGAGAACATCCGGCTTGTCCGACAAACCGACGCATCCGGCACCACGTTGTATTCGTTCAACGACTACTCCCGGGGGATGCCACTGACGATCATCGTTGTGGTCTTCGTGGCCGTCATCGGCATCGTTGCCAGATGGCGCGGTCTGCGAGCGGTGGTCGGCCTGGTGTTCGCCTTCGGCGTCCTGGTCGTCTTCCTGCTGCCGGCCCTGCTGGACGGCAAGCCCGCGATCCCGGTGGCGTTGGTCGGCGGCGCCTTGATTCTCTACGCCGTGCTCTACCTCGCCCACGGCGTGAACTTGCGAACCAGCTCGGCGTTGCTCGGCACGCTGTCATCGATGGTGCTTGCAGCAGTGCTGTCGTACGTCGCAATCCGAATGACCCATCTGACAGGGCTTTCCGAGGAGCAGAACACCAACGTCCAGGTGTACCTGCAACATGTCAGCATCACGGGTCTGCTGTTCGCTGGTTTCATCATCGGCTCTTTGGGTGTGCTCAACGACGTGACGATCACGCAGGCATCTGCAGCATTCGAACTCGCCGCTGTGGACGACCACACGTCACGGCGGGAGATCTTCACGGCCGCAATGCGGGTGGGACGCGATCACATCGCAAGCACGGTCTACACCCTGGTGCTCGCCTATGCCGGCGGCGCACTACCTCTGCTCCTGTTGTTCAGCGTTGCCGGGCGCTCGATTCAAGACGTCTTGACCGGCGACGCGGTCGCCATCGAGATCGTGCGATCGGCAGTCGGTGGCATCGCGCTGGCGCTATCGGTTCCGCTGACAACGGCAATCGCGGTACTTCTTGCCCGACCGCTCGGTAGCCGTCCAGCACCCGCCGCAGAAGTACCCCGAAGCTCAGGTCGGCATCATCGATGAAGGCGTCGTTGATGAGGGCGTCGTTGATAAGGGCTTAGTTACGGAATACGCGGGAACGGCGGCAAGGTTGGCAGAGTCGGCGGCGGCGGCAGCGTTGGCGGCGGCGGCAATGTTGGCGGCGGCGGCAGCGGCGGCAACGTTGGCAAATTCGACGGCAGCGTTGGCAGGAGAATCGGCGGGAGCCCCGGGATCTTGACCGACGGGGGCGGTGGCGGCGGTGGGGGCGCAACGATTTGCTGAACTGGAACCGGCGCGGCCGGTGCATTCGCCGTCGTATTCGCTGGCACCGTGACGGTGCGGACCGGGGCCACCGCGTTCGACGGTTCCAGAGTCGTCGTGCGTGGTGGTGGAGTCGGCAGCGTTGTGGTCGGTCCGCCACTGCTATCGGATCCGCGCTCGAGCATTTGCCCGCCATAGCCCAGCATCAAACCGATCGCAGCGAGAACGACGAGCGAACTCACGGCCAGCCCCGCCCCGCTGATCTCGCGCTTCTGGCTCGGGTTGGCGGTCTTGGCTGGCATCCAGACGGTCTGAATCGGCGGCTCTTCACGCCGCGGCGCAACCGGCCGGGCGAGCAACGCGGCACCCCGGGCGGCGACGGACTCGGGCGCCTCCGAAACGATCACGGGCATGTTCATCCACTTGCGAAGTATGCTCTGCACCAACGGGATTCGTGCGCCACCGCCGACCGCGACAATCGCCTGGACCGCCTGGTCGGAATGCATGATGACGTCGCGCGTCAATCGAGCAGATGCTTCGACAGCCAGCGTGACCAGCGTGTCGAAGTTCTCCCTCGACAGCAGCACAAGTCCCTCGTCGGTCGGCAAAGCGACCGCGGTGTGGTCCGAGAGTTGCTCTTTGGCGTTTCGGCACAGCGCATCGAGCGCGGCGAACTCCGCCGGCGACTGCGGATGCTCGAGCCGACCGGAAGCAATCTGCTGTTCGCGGATCAGGGTGTCGAAATAGTCGCCACTGATCTCGCTGGTGCGCTCGACGTACAGCACGGCACTGGTCGCAGCGTCCACAACGCTGATGGAAAGCCCGGAGCTGCCGAGATCGTAAATCGCCAGTGTGGAGTAGCCCTGGATGTCGCCCGTCGAGTCGAGAAACTCGAGCGTCGCCGCAACTTCGGGCACCAGTTCATAGTTATCCAACTGCTGCCGGGCCATCGCAGCGTGCAACGACTTCGCATGCTGCTCGCTCCGGTACGAGATGGCAGTGGCGTCGATGACCTCGCCCGCCGCGCGCGCAACCCCGATCGATTCGGCTGCCAACTCCTCTACACGCGTCTTTGTAACGTCGACGGCCTGGAGGTCGAACAGAAGGTGGGCGCGGTCGCCATTCGGGCTCGGGGCAGCAGGACGCGCCGTGCGTATCGCACTCGCCCCCACCGATACCCCTAGAACCGAACCCATTAGTCGCCTTTACCTCGATCGCGCATACTAACGTCCAAGCCCCCGTGCTCGTCCGTCGTTGTTCAGTCTAGCCAACCCAGGGCCAAATGAACCATCTGAGTCGCAACCTCGGACGCCACCCCGTCCGCAGAGCATAGACGCAACGATCCCGGCGAACCGAGGTTTACTTTTCTCGTCTCCCGAGGCCGCGATACGTCCAGCCAGCGGTGCGCCACTGGTCGCCGTCGAGGCAATTGCGCCCGTCGATGATCGACTGCTGCCGGACGATGGACTGCAGGTCAGCGGGCTGCATTGCCGCGAATTCGGCCCACTCGGTCAGGACAAGGACCACGTCGGCTCGCTCGCAGGCCTCGGCGGCTGACGTTGCGTAATTCAACGTAGGGAAGAGCCTCCGAGAATTTTCCAATGCCTTGGGGTCGTAGACGCTGACCACGGCACCGTGGAGCTGGATCATTCCGGCCACGTTGAGAGCAGGCGAGTCACGAACGTCGTCCGATTCCGGCTTGAACGCAGCGCCGAGAACCGCCACATTCGCGCCGAGCAGCGTGCCGCCGCAGGCCTTCGTGGCCAGCTCCACCATCTTCGTCCGGCGACGCATGTTGATGTTGTCGACCTCGCGCAGAAATGTCAGTGCGTGGTCCGCGCCGAGTTCGCCCGCGCGAGCCATGAACGCCCGGATGTCCTTGGGCAAGCACCCGCCGCCGAACCCGAGCCCGGCGTTGAGGAAGCGCCGGCCGATCCGGGCGTCGTAGCCGAGCGCGTCGGCGAGCTGCGTGACGTCCGCGCCCGACGCCTCGCAGACCTCCGAGATCGCGTTGATGAACGAAATCTTGGTTGCCAGAAAGGCATTCGCCGAGACCTTCACCAACTCGGCCGTCGCGAGATCGGTCAGCAAAAAGGGCACTTCGTTGTCGATCAACTCCGCATACAGTTCGCGGATCAGCTCTTCGGCACGGCCCTGCCGGTCAGGATCGACGCCCAGCACGAGCCGGTCGGGACGCAAGGTGTCCTCGACCGCGAAGCCTTCACGGAGGAACTCCGGATTCCATGCAACCTCGACGTCGAGGTCCGGAGCGATCGAACGTGTGCGACTGATCAGCGCAGTTGCAGTGCCAACGGGCACCGTCGACTTCCCGACGATCACCGACGGCCGGTCCAGCCGCGGGACCAAGGCGTCGATGACGGAGTGCACGTGGCTCAGGTCCGCGCCGTATTCACCCTTCTTCTGCGGCGTCCCGACACCGAGAAAGTGCAGGTCGCCGAAGCGGGCAGCTTCGTCGTAGGACGTGGTGAACTGCAGTCGTCCAGCGTCGAGGTTTCGTTTGAGCACGTCGGCCAGACCGGGCTCGTAAAACGGCACCTCCCCTGACGCGAGTTTGGCCACCTTGCCTGGATCGATGTCGACACCCAGGACGTCGTGTCCCAACTCCGCCATACATGCGGCGTGGGTCGCACCGAGATAACCGGTTCCGAATACTGTGCATCGCATACTCGATTGGTAATCGTCACCGGTTAGCGCATCACGTCGGCAAGGGAAGTGTCGCGGCAACAGCAGGTGTACATCGGATGGCAAGAATAGATAACGCCAGGTGAGGGCGGATTTCGACGCCAGGCCGGCCGGGGCGCCCTCCCATCGCACCTAGAATTGGCGCTATGCAACGTCGACAATGGCGGCGCGTCGCCGTTGTTCTGGTCGTCGTGCTCGGACCGATAGCAGCGTTTGTCATGGTGCTGCGGCCGGTCTATGTGACGCCTCGAGCGGACAGTCCCGCACCCGCCGATGCCATCGTGGTTCTCGGCGGCGCGCACGACGGACGCGAAGAACTGGGGCTCGACCTTGCCCGCGAAGGCTTCGCTCGGCAAGTCGTGTTTTCGAACCCCTACGAGGGCAGCGCAATGCTGAACCGCATCTGCCACGGCGGTTACAGCTTCGAGGTGAGCTGCTTCGACCCCGACCCGGCGACTACTCGCGGCGAAGGACGCCAGATCGCCCGCCTCGCCGCTGCCGAAGATTGGCGCAAGGTCATCGTCGTCACCTTCACGCCACACCTCTCGCGAGCGCGCTACATCATCGACAAATGCTGGGACGGCGAGCTGCTGATGGTTGAGAACCCTGCCGACTTGGCACCAGCGCAATGGGGCTACAACTTCGTCTACCAGTCGTTCGGCTACGCGAGGGCATTTTTCGAGGACTGCTGATCGGGCATGTCCGATACGAAGTTCAGATACGCCTTCGACGGCGTCGGACCACGCTGACCTTGATACTTCGATCCGACCGACGCACTTCCATACGGGTGCTCCGCGGGACTACTCAGCCGGATGAGGCACAGCTGACCGATCTTCATCCCTGGCCACAGGGTGATGGGCAGGTTCGCGACATTCGACAGCTCGAGCGTGATGTGCCCGCTGAAACCGGGATCGATGAAGCCGGCCGTCGAATGCGTGAGCAGTCCGAGACGTCCGAGACTCGATTTACCCTCAAGGCGACCAGCAAGATCGTCGGGAAGCGTGCACAACTCGAGCGTCGAGCCGAGCACGAACTCGCCCGGGTGTAGGACGAACGGTTCCCCTGGCGCCGGTTCGACCAAACTCGTCAGCTCATCCTGTCGCTTCGCCGGATCGATGTGGGTATAGCGAGTGTTGTTGAATACCCGAAACATTCCGTCCAGGCGCACGTCGACACTCGAGGGTTGCACCAGGTCCGGCTGGAACGGGTCAATACCAAGGCGGCCGGAGGAAATCTCGGCACGGATATCTCGATCGGAGAGCAGCACGCCTTGAGGTTAGCCGGATGGTCGATCCGGAGTTCTTCCCGACGCTGCTAAAGTGGTGCCTCGCGAGGCCAACGCCCCGCACGCCGATGTAGTTCAATGGCAGAACGCAAGCTTCCCAAGCTTGACACGCGGGTTCGATTCCCGTCATCGGCTCCGTTTGTTCTAGTCCACGCTGCGGCTGTGTTGTGCACGCGCCAGGAGCACGGCGAGTAATCCTGCAAGTAATCCGACCGCCGTGGACACGCCGACCAACGCGACAAACAACGTTGGCCAGGGATCGACTGCGCCGAGGTCGATCCACGGCGAATCCGGCTCAATCGCGGCGTCGAGCGGTTCGTAGCTGCCTTCGTACCGAACATACGACGTCGGTTGCGACGACCACCACCAGGCGAACACTCCCGCAGCCGCGAGACCGCAGAGCAGACCTAACACCGTGGAACCTGCAAGCGTCCGTGCGGCTGTAGACGATTCCCTCTTTCGAGTCACATGATCAGCCAACCACGGCCTTCGACGGCCGGCGGTAGGACCAAGGTAATGATGTTTCGACGAATGGTTCGCGAGTCGAGAATGGTCAGTGCGACAAGGATTTCGGGGACGGGCATGCCGCCGCGGGGCGCCGCCGCCTTCAATCAATCCACGCCTCATCGTGATACAGCGGCCTCGGAAATCTCGATTGAGATAATTGGAGCCGAATGAAAGGCTCGAATCATGAATTCCGAGGATCCCGATGGGCTGACAGGTGGCAGCCGTCCTACCGCAGATGATGGGCCGTTTGCCACGACTGTCGATGGGGAGACCTTCAAAGTGACGCTCCGTCAAGAGGAGCCGGGCGCCTGCGACTATGACTGGGAGTCCGGGCCGAACGAAGGATACGGATTTTCCAGCTCTCGACATGTGGCCTTTTTCAGCGTTCACGACAAAGCTAATACCCCATCCAACGCACTCCCGTCACCCACGATTGACGAGCATCGCGAGTCG
Organism: Mycobacteriales bacterium; assembly: GCA_038256175.1. GTDB lineage: Bacteria > Actinomycetota > Actinomycetes > Mycobacteriales > Mycobacteriaceae > Antrihabitans. Next base: position 6,928 of record JBBSKP010000086.1, on the reverse strand, counting down.
ATCCGCGACTTCCTAAGCCAGATCAATCCAGAGACCGGATTCATCGGGGACTAGGCCCCATCGTCGCGAGCCGGCCACACCAACCCCTGCAGATCGCAGGCTTCGATATCCCTTTGACGGTAGGGCGTGCACTACAAATCCGACGGCTTCCGTCGCAGGTCAGCTCAGCGGCGATCGTCAGCTTCAGTTCGTCGACAAACACCGATGAGCGGATCCGAATTGTTTGCGGCGGCTACGTAGTTCGCTTCCAGAGTCGGCCGATCACGTAGACGTTGGCCACAGTGAACGCGAAGTACGGGACGACGACAAGGAAGGCTGCGAAAGGAGAGAGCACCGGCGCCCAACTGTACGGATCCCGCCACTCATCGGGTGACACCGCTTCGGCGATCCCGTCGTAGACGAAGGCGGCGAAGACGAGCACCGCCACCGCGCTGCCGAGAGAAGCGAGCCGACGCCCGAAGCGGAACTGTTCCTTCAGAGCGCCCGCACCCAACAACGACACCATCATCGCCGGGACGACCACCACCAGACCGATCATGCCGTCGAGGTGCCAGGTGGCGATCACATCGCCGATTGTTCCGCTGCTGTCCGCGATGGCTGCAGCCGGTACCGAGACAACGAGGAGAAGGATCGGCAGCAACGCCACCCATGTCACCCAGGCAGTATCGCGAGGTCGCCACCCGGCCGTTCGCAGATCGCGTGTGTCCTTCTCGGTCTCGACGGAACATCGCGGAGCATCACTCTCGCCCCGACCGGTCATTCCGTCAGATTGCCACAGCATTCTGGGGCTGCCGACCACAGGCGGTGATCCCAATCGCGACACTCGCGGCGTTGCATTGCTGCCGGCAGCGCCATTTCTGGAGTGATCCGCTTGCTGCAAGCTCCCCGCGCAGGATCTGTTCTAGCTTCTCGGCGAGGTCAGTCGACGTAGTGAGTGTTCTCCTTGTAGCTCAGCACAGGTGGGTACGGGGCGACCGGCGGTCTGCGACATCGACGATTCACCTGACATTAGGTAACCCACACCTACTATCCATGGCAGATTTGCTGGCCCGCGCTACCGGTTGGAACATCTCATCCGACCTAGCTCTTGCTTATATTATGGGTGTGCGCTCAAAATATGAGTGCATTGTGGCTTGCGTCACTCACCGCACTCGATGGGACCAGCAAATGTCAGACCTCGCGATTTTGATCAACACCGCGGTAGCGGTACTCGCCGTTGTGGTGATGATCGTGCGTTTCAAGTTCAACCCCGTGGTGTCCCTCGTCGTTGGATCGGCGTACTTGGGTCTCGCTGTCGGACTCGGCGTCGAGGGCACCATCGACACCATCACCAAGGGATTCGGCGACATCATGGCCGAGGTCGGGCTGCTGATCGCCTTCGGCGTCCTGATGGGTGCGATGCTCCAGGAAACCGGCGCCATCCAGCGTCTGGTCGGCGCACTGCTGAAAGTGTTCGGGCCCAAGCGAATTACCTACGCCCTCGCACTGACGATCGCGACGGTGCTGCAGTCGATCTTCCTCGACGTACTGCTCGTCATCTCCGCTCCGCTCGCCCGCAACCTTGCACCGAAGATCGGCAAGAACGGCACGGCGCGAATGGCCACCGCGATGGCGATCGGCCTCGAATGCGGCATCGTGTTGACCGTGCCCGGCGTTGCCTCGGTCGCCCTCGCCGGACTGCTGGGTGTCCCGCTCGGCAAGATGCTGCTTTTCGGTATCGCCCTCGTGATCCCAACAGTCGCGATTTCCATCGCGATCATGTCCTTCTTCTTCAACCATGGATTCTGGAACCCCGAGCGCGACGAACAACCCTTCATCGGTGAGGATCCGACACCGCTGGACGATGTCGAAACCGACTCTGCGCCTAGTGCTTCCGTCGTCGATGACGACGCACCGACGGGTTCCAGCGGCGTTGCACAGCAGACCCTCGTGAAGCCTGCGCCGCCCACGACCAGGCGCCATACCCCGCTGATCGTTCTCCTCGCTCCCCTGCTTGCATCGCTGGCCTTGATCGCGACCGGTGCACTCCTCGATGTCGCCGACATTCACAGTCCCATAGTCGCTTTCGTGTCGAGTCCTGTGATCGCACTCCTCATCGGCCTGATCGGCACAAGCTTCATCGGCCGCTACGCGATAGGTGCCCCGCGCATCGAAAAAGCGATCGCTACTGGATTCAAGGAAAGCGGGCAGATCCTCATCCTGACCGGCGTCGGCGGATCTCTGGCCGCCACTATTGCCGCCAGTGGAATGGGCGACATCCTCGGTGGGTACTTCACCGCCAGCACCGCTGCACCGCTGCTGGTGGTGTGGGTGATCGCCGCCGCACTTGCACGTCGCGGTGGGCTCTGTGACTCTCTCAGCCATCACCTCTGCAGGCATCCTCGCCCCGGTTGCACCGCTCATCGGCCTCGATCCGGTACTGATCGCGCTCGCCGCGGGCGCCGGCTCACTGTTCGGAGTGCACGTCACGAGCAACACCTTCTGGTTGCTGCAGTCGCTGCTCGGCCAGACCACTCGCGGCGCGTTGAAAACCGTCACGATCGGCGTATCGGTCGCGTCAGTGGTCGCAATCCTGCTCATCATGCCCATGAGCATCATCTTCTGAGATCGGGAAAACACATGAATCAGAACGTAATCCGACCCCTCGCGGGCGTCCGAGTGCTCGAACTCGGCAACTACATTGCAGCTCCCACCGCGGGCAGGATGCTCGCCGACTTCGGCGCCGAGGTCATCAAGGTCGAACGTCCGAAGACCGGAGACGAACTACGCAACTGGCGGCTCTACTCCGGTGACACGTCGATGCTCTACCGCACCATCAACCGCAACAAGAAGTCGATCGTGCTCGACCTCAAAACCGACGCCGGGCGTGCAATCGTCCTCGACCTCGTAAAGCACTGCGACGTACTGCTCGAGAACTTCCGCCCCAGGACGCTCGAGAAGTGGGGTCTGGGACCCGACATACTCGACGCGGTCAAACCCGACCTGGTGATCACCCGCATCTCCGCTTTCGGACAGACTGGACCTATGTCCCAGCGTCCCGGTTTCGCCGCAGTTGCCGAAGCTTTTGGCGGATTGCGTGAACTCGTCGGCGACCCGGACCGCCCACCAGTCCGAGTCGGCGTATCCATCGGCGATTCCATCGCAGGCATCTACGCGGCATTCGGCACCGTGATGGCATTGTTCGCGCGTGAAGCCAACGAGGCCGCAGCAGGCACGCCTGTTCCGCTCACGAACAGGATCATGGACATCGCGCTGAACGAGTCCATCCTCTCCGTCATGGAATCGCTGATACCTGACTACCAGGCCTACGGCGTCAAGCGCGAACGAGTCGGCGGACGCATGGAAGGCATCGCCCCCAGCAATGCGTACCCCTGCAACGACGGCACGAGCATCATCATCGCCGGCAACGGAGACGGCATCTTCCGGCGCTACATGGAGACGATCGGACGCCCCGATCTAGGCTCCGACCCCGGGTTACAGAGCAACGCCGGCCGGTGGCAGCGTCGTGGCGCACTCGATGCGGCAATTGCCCAATGGACGCAACGATATTCACGCGACGAGGCATTGAAGTTGCTCGACGAAGCAGGTGTTCCGTCCGGCCCGATCTACACCGCCGCCGACATCTGTGCCGACGAACAGTACGCGGCCCGAAACATGATCCAGCAGTTCCAAGTCGACGCCGGCCAGAGCGAGCCCGCGACGGTCGGCTTCACCGGAATCGTTCCGGTCATCGGTGGGCAATCGCTACCCATCCGCAACCTCGGACCGGATCTAGGTGCCGACACCCGCGACGTACTCGCGACCATTCTCGGTATGTCGCAGTCCGAAATCGACTTGGCCATCGAGACTTCCCCCACCGAAAGCATGGTGCAGGCATGACATTCACCTACGAACCGCACGCAATCCTGCGCGACGTGACGCTCCGCGACGGACTCCAGCTGACCGGCAAACTACTGCCGACCGATCGCAAGCTCGAGATCATCCGCGAGCTATTGGCATTCGGCGTACCCGCGCTCGAAATCGGCTCGATGGCTCGTCCAGACCTGGTGCCGCCCATGGCAAACACCGTCGAGGTCATTTCGGAACTCACGGCCGCGGAACTCGAAAAGTGCTGGGTTTGGGTCGCTACACCACGGCACGTCGAAAAGGCAGCCGCGGCTGGAGCCCGAAACTTCCAATACTGCTTCTCCGCTTCCGATTCGCACAACAAAGCGAACATCGGACGCACCACCCAGGAAAGCATCGCGGCAATGCCCGCCGCCATCGACTTGGCCAAGGCCGCAGGCGGATCGATCCAGCTCTGCATCGCGACATCGTTCACCTGCCCGTTCGAGGGGACGATTCCGCAGCAGCGGATAGTCGACATCGCCAACGACGAGCGCGCCGCAGGCGCCGACGACATCGTCCTCTGTGACACGCTCGGGCAGGCCGTTCCAGCTCAGGTCAGTAGCCTGATCGGTACGGTTCGCGATCGAACACCACAGCGCCGCATTGTTTTCCACGGACATGACACCTGGGGCCTCGGCGTGGCCAATACACTCGCAGCGATCGACGCGGGCGCGGCGATGGTCGACGGTTCCCTCGGCGGACTGGGTGGTTGCCCGTTTGCACCCGGCGCGAGCGGCAACACCTCCAGCGAGGACCTCCTCTTCGCTACGCGTCCCGAGTGGTTCACGCCCAGTACGCTGGCCGCCCTCGTCGAGGTCACCGAAAAGATGCTTGCCGAACTCGGTGAACCCAACCGCTCCAAAACGGCTCAGGGCGCACGGTCGAAAGCGAAGGCGTTCGACTGGGTGATCGGCCAGTGACCACGCCACGGTTCCTTGTCACCACCGAAATCCCCGAGCCCCGGCATGTCTTTGCTCCGCGCCGCAGGGACCGTACATGTACCGGCCGCCGCATTGAGCAGTGCTGATCTCGACAATGCCTGTGCATCCGGCGAATTCGACGTCGTGGTGGCGCAAACTCGCGACAAGTTCGACAAGGACGTGCTGTCACGCGCACAAATCGCCGGTATCTCGAACTACGCCGTGGGCCACAACAACATCGATGCCGACGCCGCGACAACACAGCGGATCATGGTCGCCAACACTCCCGGGGTGTTGACCGACGCGACCGCTGACATCGCACTCCTGTTGATACTCGCAACCGCGCGGCGGTGCATCGAGGCCGACGCTCTGGTTCGCAGTGGACAGTTCACCGGCTGGGAGCCGAGTCTGCTCCTCGGCCACGACGTATCCGGAATGACGTTGGGGCTGGCAGGCTTCGGCCGAATAGCCCGTGCGACCGCGCGGCGCGCGTTGGCATTCGGCATACGGGTTGCGTTCTGTCCGCGTCCGCCGGGCAACCGACCCTATTCCGCTGACGAGCTCGGCGAGTTCGCGGGTCGAGTAGACCACGTCTCATGGCCGGATCTCGTCGCGATGAGCGACTTTCTCTCCCTTCACGTTCCGCTGAACGAGGCAACGCACCATCTCGTCGACGGGTCCGTACTTCGGGCCATGAAGCCATCGGCAATATTGATCAACGCCGCACGTGGACCGATCGTCGACGAGGCTGCACTCGTCACCGCATTGCAGTCGGGGGAGATCGCGGCAGCGGGCCTCGACGTCTACGAGGACGAACCAGCGCTCGCCGCCGGCCTTCCCGATTTGCCCAACACTGTCCTGCTCCCACATGTCGGCAGCGCCACCGTAGCCGTTCGCGCCGAAATGGCCCGGCTATGCGCAGAGAACGCAATCGCTATGGCGCACAGGAAGACACCGCCGCATCCGGTGAATCCGGAAGCGTGGAGGGCTACGACGGAATTCGGCCGCCTACAGTTCGGGTAATTTTCTCTGCGTACTCGACGACGAGATCGACCCATTGCTCACAGACCTCGCGGGGCATTCGAAGCGTCGGCCCGCTGATCATCAACGCGCCGAGCACGTCTCCCGCCGGACCGAAGACGGGCGCCGACAGGCCCGACGCGGAGTCCTCCCGTTCGCCGGCGCTGATTGCGTAACCGTCCGCCTTCGCCTGCGCTATGAGTGTCCGCAACTCTGCTGCTGTCGTGACGGTGCCCCCGGTCAACGGTTCCAGCGGGCCGGCCAATACCTTGTCGGTCAAGCTCGGATTCCAGGCGAGCAGAATGCGACCTGCTGATCCTGCGTGGAGCGGAATGATCTTGCCGACGTACATCTCTCGCCGCAGCGCATGCCTGGTTTCCGCAACGGCGACACACACCCGGTGGCCCTGCTCCTCCCGAAAGAAGCACGCGGTCTCCCCGGTGCGGTCGCGCATCTCCTTGAGCACCGGATTCACGATGGCCAAGACGTCGAGGCCTTTCACCGCCGGCGCGGCCCAGAACGCCATCTTGGTGCCGATCCGGATCTGGTCCCCGACCCGATCCAGAAACCCCTGCGCAACCATGTTGGTCACAAGGCGTTGCACCGTCGACGTCGGAAGCCCAGTCGCCTGCTGAATCTCGCCGAGCGTCATCGATGGACGCGAAAGCGAGAAGGCGTCGAGAATCTCGGTGATCTTCCCGAGCACGAGCAACGGCTGCAGTTTCAACGAGCCGTGCGAGTCGTCGGTTGACATGCCAGTGAATCTACCGGTCGGACGCGCAACATCAGGCGCGTTGGGAGCCCGAGCGGAATCGGATTCGCAACCATTCGAAGGAAGATTTCTGCCCACAGTGTGATTGTAGCCTCACAATGTGAACCTAGAGGCATAGTGATCGTCGCAGCGCGAACGCAACAACAATCGCGCCCATGAGCCTGAGTGCCCAGTCTTGGCGAATTCCGACGGGATCCGGGCTGTTTCAATTTGAGTGTCGGCGTGGCGCGGGGCTGTGACCTGGTATTTCGTCGATAATGTGTTGGTGGCCAAGGGATATCGCCCGGTGATTCGGGATCAACTGTTTGCGTTTCCGCCTGATATGCGG
>JBBSKP010000085.1:0-19206 GCA_038256175.1 Mycobacteriales bacterium | reverse complement strand
GCCGCCCGACACATCGATCTGGAAGCATTGCAACCGTCAATCGACCGATTGGCCAAAACGAAGTAACGCAAGCCTCCATGCGCTCACTACATGTGAGGCACCAGCCACTACTTCGCGCTCACTTTTATGTGAGGCACCTCGGGCTTCTTACGGCGTTTTACGTATTCGACCCTGAAAAGTAGCGCGAGACTACTGGTCCTCGATCTTGGCCAGCAACCACTTTCCATCGACCTTCTCCATCGTCACCGACAGCGGGCCCTGCGCGCTTCCTTGTGCCACCCCGTCGTTGCTCGCGCTGACATTCATGCTCGCAACAAGTTCGGCCCGATCGTCAGATAGGAGTTTGACGCCGATATCGGTGACTTCGGCCGTGGTCGCGGTCTTCGTCTGTATGACCGCGTCCTTCGTGGTCTGTGCCGTACGGTCGAACTCTTCGCGCATCGAATTGTTGAGAACCTGACGCGCCTTGTCGAAGTCCTGATCGACTGTTTCGAACTTGTACGTGTACAACGTCTCGATTGCCGCCTTCGCGTCACCCGACACATCGGTGGTGGTGCCGGTATCGACCCACGCGGGATTCGCCACGTCGGCACCCGGCTTGAAGTACGCCAGGACAGCGAAGATCGCCGCGACCAGGGCAATTCCGCCGAATACGGCAACCCACTTCAGGCCGGACTCCGAGACCTGTGTCGAGGTGTCGTCCTGCTCGGATCCACTGCGACGCTTGAAGGTAGGTCGGCGGGGCACGATCTTGCGCCGAGTGGGCCGTCGGGGTTCGGACTTCTCATCTGTGGCCGGCTCCGCACCGGAGGTGACGGCATCAGGTGACGAATTCGACTCGGCGTCGGACAACGCGGATACATCGTCGGTGGCCTCCTCGACCGGCGCTTCGGTCGGCTTCGACGACTGCCTGGGTGACCCGGGCTTCGAGAGTTTCGGCTGGGAGTCGGCCGCAGCGGGGACGTCGACCGTCGGCACGGCTGCTGCGTCAGCGCCCACAGCCGCCTCGGCTCCCCGCGTGGCCGCAGCTCCACTTCCGGCCACCCTTGGGCGACGACCCACAGCCGGCACGGCAATGCTTTTACGACGAATCGGGGGCAAATGAAACTCCTTTTCGAGGAACTACTGGCAGCATTGCAGCGGCTACGGGCCAGGCGCGGGAACGTTCTGCTCTGGGCTCGTGGAAGGTGCATTCGGCGCCGGTGTGGGCGCAGCGCCCGGCAGCGTGCCCGAGTCCATAGCGACGGGTGTGCCGACGTTCTCCATCTTCGCCGCTTTCCATATGCCATCCACGTCCTCGACCGTTATACGCACGGTCACTTTCACCTTGCGAACCGGCTGATTCGGCCAGGTGGTGGTGGACGCCAGCACGACCAGCGCTTTGCCCGTGCCGTCGTCCTTGTTGAACTCGGTCAACGTCGCGTCGAGTACAGCGGCATCGGTTTTCGCCTTCGTCTGTCGCAACTGGTCGGTGATCTGAGACTTGGTCGCGTTCAGGTCGTTCTGCATGGCGTCGCCGGTGATCGACGATTTGATGTCAGCGAAGGACTTGTCCAGATTGGCCGCGTCATAACTGCTGAGATTGATTGCAGCCTGCCGAGCCCCGGTAAGTGCATCGTCACGCGTTGTCGCCGTTGGCTTCTCGACGAACAACGCGTGTCCCCAGCCATATCCGAAGTACACAGCCGCGGAGAGCGCGACGACTGCAAACACCGCCGTCACAATCCGGGCAGGCATCATCAGCTTGTTACTTTGCATTACACATACCCTACTACTTGGCAATTTACGCAGCCGCGCACGGAATCTCAACGCCTGGGCGAGACACCCAGCAGCGTCGCAAGCTGCGTCGCGATCGGGTTCAGGTTCAGCTTGTCAGGGTCTCGCTTGGGATTGAGGTCCCACGGCTGCGGCACGTCTGGATCGGCGTACACGATTCGATTGGCACTGCGAACGCCCGTCACACTGCCCAACGGCGTGGTGCAGTTCGCCTCCGTGTTCAGCGGGAAATCCTGCTGCATGTCGTCGAAATTCGGGTCGTTGCGCCTCATCTCGTCGAGGATCGCGTGGGTACCTTCGTAGCCCTGGGTGCACGGCGGCGGGTTGTTGGTCTCCAAGATCAGGCCTTGACGGAGGGTGCCATCACCTGGGGCCGCGCTACTCGCGCCAGCCGCCAGCGCGGGGAGGAGCTGCAGTAAGGGGCGCAACGCAATCGAACGAGGTGAGAGCGTCTCGGTCAACAGGGCCAGGTTTGTCAGGTCCGCCGTCAAGTCCGGTCCCGCCTGCTGGATCAGGGCGCCCAGCTCCGGGCTTGCCAGGTTGCCGTTCTCGATGATCCGGCGAACATCGGGATCGTTGTACTTCAACTGCGCGGTGATCACGTTCAGATCCGCACTGAACTGGCGAATCGCACCCGACGTGTCGGTCTGCGTCTCCAGCACCGGGCGGCTGTCGCGGATCAGCTGCAACGTCTGCGGCAGGTCGTCGGAGAAGGTCTCGGTGAAGGTAGCGAGCGAATCGACCAGCGTCTGCAGATCGCCACCCTTACCGTCGAAAGCCGTGCCCAGTTCGGTGACCACCCGGGTGAGTGCTTCCAGCGGCACCGACCGCACGAGTGCGTTAGTACTGGACAGCACGCTCTCGACCGAGGTTGGGATGGCGGTGTTCTGCTGGTCGATCACCGAACCGTCGGCCAGGTACGGGCCTTCGTCACTCGTCGGCTGCAGATCCACGAACTGTTCACCGATCGCCGAACGGTCGGCGACGACGGCCTTCGCCGACGCCGGGATCTGCGGGGCGCTGTCGTCGATCATCAGTTTCACGACGATGCCCTCGTTGGCCAGCGATAGTTCGCCGACCCGTCCCACGGGCACGCCGCGATAGGTCACCTCGGCGTTGGTGAAGATGCCGCCCGAATCGGCAAACCGGGCGTCAACGGTGTACTGGCCGAACCCGAGCAGATTGTCCAAACGCACGTACTTGGAACCGACGTAAACCAATCCGACGACGGCGATGACGACGAAGACGACAAGCTGAATTTTGACCAAGCGGGATCTCATCGGCCACCGACTCCCAGTTGATCGAGCAGTCCTTCGATCGGATTTATCGGCGGCGCAGGAGCATTCGGGCCTGGCACGCCGGGCGCAGGATTCGGCGCCGGAATGATCGGCGGCAGCGGCAGCAGCGACACTGTCGGCCAGCCGGGAGCCGGCCCGTTACCGTTGTAGTACGGGTTTGTCGGATCGACGAGCGGCTTCGGATTGCCGTACATCGGCGGCAAGTACACTGGATCCGGCTGCCCGACACCGAGGGCGTTCAACTGATCACCCAACTGCAGATTGAGCGTGACGAACAGGTTCACCGCACCACCGCGAATGGCTTTCTCGACACCGTCCGGGAAAGGGAACGTGGGAATAAACGGCAACACGGTGACCAGATCGTTCGACGAATCCGACAACGCCTGCAGCGTTGGGCGGAGCGCACGCAAATCGGCGATCAGATTGTCTTTCGATTGCGTCAGGAGGTCGGTGCCGACCTGGCCCAACCGATCGAGTTGGCCGAGCATTTCCGTCAGTTGCGGACGCTGCTCTTCGAGCACCGAGACGGCCGTGGGGATCTCAGCCAGCACTTTGTCGATCTTGTCGGTCTGTTCGTTGACCCGAGACGACAGCGTGTCAAGTCCATCGAGTGCCCGCGTGATGTCATCCCGTTGCTTGTTCAGCCCGTCGATCAACGTGTTGGCCTGCTCGAGCAATCCCCTGACGCGAGTCTCACGACCATCGAGCGCGATCGTCAGCTCTTTCACCACCGGCGCAAGCTGAGCTACGCCGCCACCGTTGAGAAGCATCGACAGTGCGCCGAGAACCTGCTCGATATCGGTCGCGTGCCGGGTCCGCTCTATTGGAATGGTGGCATTGTCGGCCAGTGTGTCGGGCGACGCGTCTTCCTTCGGGGCGGCGAGCTCGATGTACTTCTCGCCAAGGAGGCTCGTCTGCTGAACTGCAGCCGTCGCATTCGCGGGAAGAGCCACCGAGGAGTTGACGACAACGCCGACGTCGGCGGTCCAGCCCTGGTTCGGAACCGTGATCGACTCGACCCGCCCGACCGGAACCCCGTCGACCTTCACCGTGGACTGCGGGACCAAGTCCAGCACGTCGTCGAATTGCAGTTTCAGATGCATCGGGTGGTCACCGAGCGCGGCCCCGCCCGGCAGCGGAAGGCTGTAGATACCGGAGGACCCACAACCGCTGGCCAGCAGGGCTACCGCAGCAGCGGTAATTCCGACTGTGATCGGCCGCCTCATCGGCCACCTCCCACGTTGTTCTGGTTCGCCGCACCGGGCGCGTCGAAGTCGCCGAATCGCGGCGAGATATTGCCCGGAGTTGTGCCCGGCGTGGGCGGACGCTGAATGTTGTCACCGCTGAGAATGCCGAACGGAAGCACCAATGTTGGTGTCTTCACGCCTGCCGTGATTTGATCGGTGATCATCGTGCAGCGATCCAGTAATGGCTGCATCTGTCGGCCGAGCGCGTCGAAACGCGGATCGCCGGGCACGAGCTTGCCTAAATCGATGAGCTTGCACAAGGTGCCGAACGGGTCCTGTGTCTCGGGCAGGATCAATCGCGACGACAGCGTCCCGGACTCGGCGTCGTAGGCGTTGGCGACATTGCTGATAGCAAGCGGCAACGTTGTCAATGCGTCCACCAATGGTTGCCGGTTATCGGCGAGCGTTTGGGTGACCTGCACCAAGCCGTTGGCGTTGTCGGCAAGTTTGTCGCGGTTGTCGCGGACGAACCGGGCGACATCACCGAGCGCGTACGACAGCTGGCCGAGGGCGGCGCTCAAGTTCTCCCGCTCGCCGGCGAGGAAGCCGGACAGTCTGGCCAGCTGACCGTTGAACTCGCGAACTTGCTGATCGTTGGCTGCCAAAGCACTGATGAACACCTGCAGGTTCTTGACGGTGTCGAACAGGTCGCCGCGATAGTCGCTGAGGGCACGAGCAGCACCGGACAATTCGGTGATCGTCTTGCCGAGCGTCTCGCCGTTTCCGTTCAGGTTAGCGTCGAGGGTGTTCACCACTTGGTCGAGCGCACCGTCCTCATTGGCGCCCTCAGGACCTAAGGCACGGGACAAGTCATCGATGCTGGCGTACAGCTGATCTACTTCGACCGGCGTTGCGGTGCGATCCCGCGGAATCGTCGCGCCTGATTCCATGGTCGGCCCGCTCTGATACGCAGGCGTCAGCTGGACGTACCGATCGGACACCAGCGACGGTGTCATCTGAGCCGCCTTGACCTCGGCCGGGATCTCGACCCCGCGGTTGACCCGCATTTCGACCTTGACTTGGTCGCCCTGCGGTACCACCGATGTCACTTCGCCGACCGCGACCCCGAGCACCCGAACATCGGATCCGGAGTAGATACCGACCGACCTGTCGAAGTAAGCCGTGATCTTGGTTGTGCCGGCACGCGTGTAGACCCACCACGCAGCGCTCGCGAGCAACAACGCGACGATGACGCCGATTGCGATGAAGCCCAAGCGCTTACGGTTGAAGCGCGGCTCTTCGGATGCGCCGGTCATCAGTTCACTCCGAACGTACGTGCCGGATCGCGGTATCCCGGAATCTCGGGAAGTCCAGGTGGTGTCAGGTTGACCACGACCTGGTCGAACCAGCGACCGTTACCGACGATGTTCGTGTAGAGCCGCGTGAACGGCGCGTACAGCTTGATAGCGCGATCGAGCTCGGCGTTGTTGTCCTGCAGGATCTGCACAACACCGCGCAGCTGATCGAGGGCGGGACCGATCTGCTGCTCGTTGTCCTGCACGAGACCGGTGAGCTCGGTGGAGAGTCGCTGGGTTCCAGTGAGCAACGTGGCGATCGCTTGCTGGCGGTTGTTCAACTCCTGCAGGAGTAGACCGGCGCTGTCGATCAACTTGGTGAATTCACCATTGCGGTCCGCGAGCAACTTGCTCACTTTCGATGTGGAAGCGAAGAGTTTCGACAGCTCTTCGTTGCGGCTGCCGATGGTCTGCGACAGCCGGGCCACACCGTCGAGCGAACTCTTGATGTCCGGCGGCGTATCGGCCAATGCATCACTGAGCACACGAAAGCTGTCGACAAGCTGCGGCTTGTCGATGTTCGTAAGGGTGGTCGCAGCGGAGGAGAATGCGTCGATCACGTCGTAAGGCGACGTCGTGCGTTCCAAGCCGATCGGCTTCGTCGGATCGAGATTGCCCGACCCGGCGGGCTCCACCGACAGATACTTCTGACCGAGGACCGTCTTGATCTGAATCGATGCGGTGGTCTTGTCACCGAGCCGAACGTCCTTCACCTTGAACTTGACGCGGACCCGATCACCGTCGAGCGCGACGTCGGAGACCGCACCGACCTTCACACCCGCAATCCGGACCTCGTTCCTGGTCTTCAGTCCCGCTGCTTCCTTGAATTCGGCGGTGTACGTCGTACCTGCCGCGATGATCGGCAGATCGGAGAGGAAGAAGGCCGACATGGTCGCAAGGACCACAAGTAAGATTCCCAAACCACCGACAGCGGCCGGGCTCCTGCGACGTTCCGCGCTCACTGACCACCACCATCTTCGTTACGGCACCGTGTGGCCGCGTTCGTGTACATCGGTTGGTTGACGGTCGGTAGGAATTCAGGGGTGTTGAGCTGCTTCACAGGACCCGGACCAACTTGAACGTCGATACCGCACAGGTAGAACTGGAACCATGACCCGTAACTTGCGATACGGGAGAGTCTCTCCAGTTTGACGGGCAATGTCTTGAGAACCCTGTCCACTACGTCGTGCTGCTCGTTGATCGTGCCGGCGAGTCCATTGAGCGCGGAAATCGAGCCCTGGATAGACGGACGCGTCGGCTCGAGCAGGTCGGCGGTCGCGTCCGTCAAGCCGGCGAGCGACGTCACTGCGCTGCCTACGACACCGCGATCGGCCGACAACCCCGTTACCAGTCTCTCGGTGTTGACGATCAGCGAGTCCAAGTCCTCGTCGTGCTTGTTGACGGTTTCGAGCACACCGTTCAAGTTGTCGATCAAGCTGCCGATGACCTGGTCCTTATCGGCTATCTTGTTGGTCAGACTCGCCGTGTTGCGAACCAGCTCCGAGATCGTCCCACCCTCTCCTTGAAAGACCTGAATGATCTGGAATGACAGCTTGTTGACATCGTCGGCACTCAACGTTTGAAAGAGCGGCCGGAAGCCGTTGAACAAGGTAGTGAGATTCACGGCCGGCCTGGTGCGGTCGATCGGGATCGTCGATCCGCCGTTCATCTTCTCGCCCTGCTTGCCAGTGCCCTGCTCCAGCGCGATGTAGCGCTGCCCCACCAGGTTTCGGAATCTGATCGTGGCGGTCGTACTTGCAGGCAGCCAGTCGCGATCAGTCAGCGCAAACTCCACACGGGCCTTGGTGTCATCGGCGATCGTAATACTCTTCACCTGCCCGACGCGGACGCCGGCAATACGCACTTCGTCACCCTTGTTGAGCGATGTGACGTCGGTGAAGATGGCACTGAACTTCGTCCCGCCGCCACCACTGGTGTTCGAGATGGTGATAGCCAGACCCGCAGTTGCAATGGCGGTGATCACGGCGAACGCGATCAATTTGCCCAGAGGCCAGCCCAGTCCTCTCATTCTAGGGTCACCTCCATGCCGCGCATCGCCGGCGCACCGATCAATGTGGTCCAGCCTGGGACATGCTTCGGATCCGCTCCGGTTGCCTGTCCGTAGATCATGCCGAGCGTATTCTGCTCGAACGTCGAACCCTGGTATGCCGCCGGTGCGGTGTGCGCATCTCCGGATGAGTATTCGGGAATGACCGAATACTGCGGGGTCGGCACCTCGGGAATATTCTGCGGACCCGGGTTACGGGAGGGCACCTGGTAGGAACCGTCGTTGATCGATCCACCGGGGTACTGTCCGAACCGCTCACCTGGCGCCGCAGAAGTGTAGCAACGCGGTCCGCGGTCGTCGAGGAGCCTGGGCTCGTCCTGATTGGGTACATAGCGCCCCCTCGGGTTGATGAACAGCGCGTTGGCGCGAGGGCCAAGATACTTGCTCTTCGGGTTTCCATTTTCATCTAAACCAAGGATCCCGAGCGCCGTCGTCTTGAGTGGAACGAACTTCGAGAACGTGCAGCCAAATGTGCCCGAATACTCGGCTAGCAGCTGGAGCGTCTGCTTGGAACCAGCAGCGATGGTGATGAGCGAATCACTGTTGTCATCGAGGAAATTGGCGGTGTCGGCGGAAGTTCCGGTCAACGATACGGCGAGCGTCCTGATCTGGTCCTGCTGCTCGACGATGGTCGCACCGGTGGTTCGCAGATTGTCGAGGGCATCTACGAGTGCCGGCCCGGCGTCGGAGTATGTCTCCGAGAAATCCGCGAGACCGCGGAGATCAGCCTGGATATTGGGCAACTCGGTGTTGAGCCCTCCGACGATCTGGTCGAGCCGGTCCAACGTCCTGCCGAGTTCCCGGCCGCGTCCGCTCAGGCCCTGTGACAGGGCCCCGAGCGTACTGGCGAGATCCTGCGGCGGGATTGCACGTAGCAGGGGAAGCAGCCCGTCCAGCAGCTGGCCGACCTCGATTGCGTTACCGCTCTTGTCCTGCTGCAGCGTGTCGCCCGCCCGAATGGGCGGCGCGGTGTCGCCGGCGGCAACGATCAACGAGACATAGCGCTCGCCGAACAGTGTCTTCGGCAGCAGCCGAGCAGTGGCGTTGGAGGGGATCAGCTTCGCTTTGTCTGGATCGATCGCCAGGTGCGAGGTCACTCGACCTTCGGTCGTCGTGGTCGAACGAACCTCTCCCACGATGACGCCGCGGACCTTCACATCGGCATTAGGCGGGAGCGAATTACCCGTGGCGTCGGTCAGCAGGTCGATCTTGACGACGTCCTTGAACACCTTCTCGTAAGAACCGATGCTCCACGCAACGAACAGTGCAACGACAACGAAAAACAGCAGCCCTACCACTCGCTTACGGAAGCTCGACGGCGAAGAAATCATCCGGCCACCCTCACCGTGGTCGTTGTGCCCCAAATAGCCAAGCTAAGGAAAAAGTCCAGCACAGCAATGGTCACGATGGCGGTCCGTACAGCGCGTCCAACGGCGACGCCGACCCCGGCCGGGCCGCCAGAAGCATGGAAACCGTAGTAGCAATGAATCATGATCATGACGAACGCGAAGATCATGACCTTGAGGAAAGAGTACAGCACATCCTCCGGTGGTAGGAACAGATTGAAGTAATGGTCGTACGACCCCGTGGACTGGCCGTTGAACACCGTACTGATGAACCGGGACGCCAGAAATGCCGACAACATTCCGACGATGTAGAGCGGGATGATGGCAACGAACCCGGCGATCATTCGCGACGATACGAGGAACGGAATGCTAGGTATCGCCATAACCTCGAGCGCGTCGATCTCTTCGGAGATGCGCATTGCCCCTAGCTGCGCAGTGAAGCCACAACCAACTGTCGCGGATAGCGCGAGGGCCGCGACCAGCGGCGCAATCTCACGGGTGTTGATGTAGGCGGACAGGAAGCCGGTGAGCACCGACGTACCGAGCTGATCCAGTGCGGCGAAACCTTGCAGACCCACGACAATTCCGGTGAAACCGGACATCATCACGATCACGCCGATGGTGCCGCCGATCACCGCCAGCGCTCCGCTGCCGAACGTCACTTCGGCAAGCAGCCGCAGCACTTCCTTGCGATAGTGCACGACAGTACGAGGAATCCACGCGATCGAGCGGCCATAGAAAGACATCTGCTCGCCGGCTCGGTCGAGCACATTGAGCGGCGCCCGGGCGATTCGACGGGCCCTG
The DNA here is from genome assembly GCA_038256175.1 of Mycobacteriales bacterium. Lineage (GTDB taxonomy): Bacteria > Actinomycetota > Actinomycetes > Mycobacteriales > Mycobacteriaceae > Antrihabitans. The sequence continues at coordinate 9,372 of JBBSKP010000085.1, read as the reverse complement.
ATCAGGGCGATATCGCCGCGTCCCTTGGTAGTCGTCATTCGGTCACGCTCCCTTGGCCGGGACGACCTGCAAGTACACGAGCGTCAGGATCAGGTTGGCGAAGAACAGGAGCAGGAATGTGATGACGACCGCCTGGTTGACGGCCTCGCCGACACCTTTCGGGCCGCCTTTGGGATTCAGTCCCTGATGGGCTGCGATAACGCCGGCGATGACACCGAACACAGCGGCTTTGATCTCGCCGATCCACAGATCTGGCAGTTGAGCGAGTGCCGAGAACGACGCGAGGTACGCACCCGGGGTTCCGCCTTGCAGGATCACGTTGAAAAAGTAGCCGCCCGCAATACCGACGACCGAGACCATGCCGTTGAGCAGAGTCGCGACGAGCACCATCGCCAGGACCCTGGGCACCACCAACCGCTGAACAGGATCGATGCCCAGCACCTTCATCGCGTCGATTTCCTCGCGGATGGTCCGCGATCCCAGATCAGCCGTAACGGCCGAACCTGCTGCGCCGGCTATCAGCAGCGCGGTAACCACGGGGCTGCCCTGCTGCACAACCGCCAGCACACTGGCCGCACCGGTGAACGACTCCGCGCCCAATTGCTTGATGAGCGAACCGACCTGCAGCGACACCACAGCGCCGAACGGAATCGCTACCAGCGCCGTCGGCAAGATCGTCACGCTCGCGATGAACCACGCTTGCTCGATGAACTCCCGGACCTGAAACGGTCGCTGGAAGGTCTTGCGAACGACATCGAGGAACATGTCGAAAATGTTTCCGGCCTGCGTGAAGACGGCGATAGCTGGTTTGGTCAGTCTGCTGCGCGAACTCACCATATGTTCGCCGCTATCCTCGAACGCTTGGCGAGTGCTCGTATCCGCCATCGTCGTAGACCGGAAGAACCTGCGTGTCCTGTTCGCTGTCCAGACTGGCCTGGATCGCAACCTGAGCGTCGTGCGGCAAGGTGTGCATGATCTCACGAACGCGGGCCTGCCGGCGAAGCGAACCCTGGCGGACGGGCATCCCCGGGGTCGCGAGCATCTGCGGGATGATCCCCTCGATTTCCTCGGCACCACCGTGGTGGTGACCGGCATCGACGAGCGCCTGCTCGCGTGCCATCTGGGTCTCGTCCTTCTCCTCGCTCATACCGATCGGCCCGATCATACGACCGTTGAGGAACTGTTTCACGACAGGCTCGTCGCTCGTCAACAGCACCTCACGCGGACCGAACATGACCAGCTCGCGGCGGAAGAGCATGCCGATGTTGTCCGGCACGATCCGAGCCAGGTTGATGTTGTGCGTCACGATCAGAATGGTGGCGTCGATCTGAGCGTTGATGTCGATCAGCAACTGGCTCAGATACGTCGTACGCACCGGGTCGAGACCGGAGTCGGGCTCGTCGACGAGGATGATCTGCGGATCGAGCACGAGGGCGCGGGCGAGGCCGGCACGCTTGCGCATACCGCCGGAGATCTCACCAGGGAGCTTGTTCTCCGCGCCCAGCAGACCGACGAGCTCCATCTTGTCCATGACGATCTTGCGGATCTCGGACTCGCTCTTCTTGGTGTGCTCACGCAGCGGGAAGGCGGTGTTGTCGAACAAGTCCATCGAGCCGAACAGCGCACCGTCCTGGAACAGCACACCGAACAGTTTCCGGATCTCGTAGAGCTCCTTGTTCGAACATGTGGTGATGTCGGTTCCATCGATGAAGATGGAGCCCTTCTCCGGCCGCAGCAGACCGATGAGGGACTTCAGGAAGACGGACTTGCCGGTACCCGACGGGCCGAGCAATGCGCTCACTTCTCCGGTCGGGAGCGTTATGGAGACGTCCTGCCAAATTCTCTGAGAACCGAATGACTTGGAAACCTTCTCGGTTCGAACCTCGACGCCCACGCTAACCTCCACATACTCGAACAGACCGTACCCACTGTGGGTGCGGTCACTCTATCGCATCGATGTGAGGCGCGTGTCAGACCGCCAACCCTAAAACGAAACCGAAAGCGGGCCACACCCCGTCAGGGTGCGGCCCGCTTCCGAATACACGACTAGCGTGCGTACTTCCGAACCGAGATCGGTCGAATTACTTGACCGAGATCTTGGCGCCGGCAGCTTCGAGCTTCTCCTTGGCTGCCTCTGCGGCATCCTTGGCAACCTTCTCGAGGATCGCCTTCGGGGCGCTCTCGACGAGGTCCTTTGCTTCCTTCAGGCCGAGGCCGGAAACGATCTCCCGGACAACCTTGATGACCTGGATCTTCTTGTCGCCAGCGCTCTCGAGGACGACGTCGAACTCGTCCTGCTCTTCGGCAGCTTCGGCGGCGGCCGGAGCCCCACCTGCAGCCGCAACAGCGACCGGAGCGGCGGCGGTGACCTCGAAGGTCTCCTCGAACTTCTTCACGAACTCCGAGAGCTCGAGCAGAGTCAGTTCCTTGAACGCTTCGAGCAGATCGTCAGTGCTGAGCTTCGCCATGTTGGCGGTCCTTCCGTGATAAGTACCCAGTCGCAGGCTCTAAATTTCCTGTCGCGACCTGGTTGGATTTTTGTGATGCGCGGTATGCGAATCAGCTTTATTCGGCTGCGACAGTTTCTTCGGACGCCTCGACGATTTCTGCAACCGCCGGAGCACCTTCTTCTGCAGCTCTCTTTTCCTGCAACGCGGCTGCCAAACGGGCAACCTGCGAAGCGGGAGCATTGAACAGGCCTGCGGCCTTGGCCAAGTTGCCCTTCATCGCACCGGCGAGCTTCGCCAACAGCACCTCGCGGGATTCGAGATCCGCGATTTTGTTGACTTCGTCCACGGACAGCGCATGGCCGTCCATGTAGCCGCCCTTGATGATCAGTGCCTTGTTGTCCTTGGCGAAGGCTTTGATCGCCTTCGCCGCGTCGACCGGTTCGCCCTTGATGAACGCAATGGCGGTCGGACCGATGAACAACTCGTCGAGGCCTTCGATACCCGCCTCGGCGGCGGCACGCTTGACCAGGGTGTTCTTGGCGACGGAGTAGGTAGCATTCGCACCGAGCGCGCGTCGCAGGTTCGTGATCTTTCCGACGGACAGGCCACGGTATTCCGTGACTACTGTGGCCGTGGATTCCTTGAACTGGTCGGCGATCTCCGCTACCGCGGTGACCTTCTCAGGCTTTGCCATACTTCGCCTCCTCTCATGACGTCGGTCTTCTTGTCTGGAACCCTGAACTACTTCAGAAATGCGCTGCGACCCCCGGAACAGAAAAAAGCCCCGGGTGCAGGAGCACACGGGGCACAAACGAGGAACTAGCATCGCCGAAGCGATGTAGAACCCCTACCTCGATCTCCTGCGTGGGTCGCCGGGTATTCCCGGACCTTCAGCCGCGCCCCGAACTCGAGCGCAGCAACCAACGGTCTTGGGTAGAACGTGATTGGGTGGCAATCGAAGTACTCGAAGGCCAACGAGAAGAGTACGCGAACCTACGTCCATCTGCCAAAACGGGCCCGGTCGGCGTGACTCGGTACGCGGCGTAATGGTGACGACGCTCACTTCATCGCGACTTCGTGAGCGACTTCTCCCCAGATACCTGTTACATCTCGTCTCAGTTATCGCTTAACTTCCTTCTATGAGAAAAACCATAGAGGCTCGACCGCCATTGATCGCCGGTCGGCTGCACCGATTTGTGGCGCTCGCGGTGATCTGCCTGGCAGAGCTACTCGTCATGCTCGACAACACCATCGTCAACGTGGCACTGCCCTCCATGGGCGTGCAACTGCATGCCGGCGTAAGCGGGCTGCAGTGGGTCGTCGACGCATTCACGCTGACCTTCGCCGGCCTGCTGCTGGCTTGCGGCAATCTCGGCGACCGCTACGGCCGCAAACGCATGCTGGTGATCGGCCTCGTCGGTGTCGGCGTCATGTCGGTTGTCGGAGCGAACGCCGACTCCCTCACCGCGGTCATCGCGGCGCGCGCGGGGATGGGAATCTTCGCGGCGGCAGTCTTCCCCGCGACCCTTGCCTTGATCATCAACATCTTCACGGAACGACGCGAACGAGCGCTGGCCATCGCGGCCTGGACCGCGATGGCAGGCTTCGCGATCGCGATCGGACCGATCTCCGGCGGCTGGCTGCTCGAACACTTCTCCTGGCACTCGGTCTTCTGGATCAACGTTCCCGTTGCCGCGGTTGCGGTCATCGCAACGATTCTCCTTGTGCCCGAATCGAAAGCATCGGTCGTCGGCAAGTTCGACCCGGTAGGAATCGTCGCCTCGATCGCGGGCATCGCACTGCTCGTCTGGGCGATCATCGAAGCGCCGCACAACGGCTGGACCTCGCAGACCACGCTGCTCACCGCAGCGGCCGGCGCGGCGTTGCTCGCGGGATTCATTGCCTGGGAGCTGCGTACCGATTCACCGATCCTCGACATGAACTTGTTCCGCAATCGCCGGTTCTCCATGCCCGCGCTCGCCATCGCGGTCGGGTACTTCTCGATGTTCGGCTTCCTGTTCCTCATCACGCAGTACTTCCAGGGCGTGCGTGAATACACTCCCCTCGAGTTCGGCATCGCGTCGCTTCCCTTCGCGGTCTCGGTTGCGGTCGGAGCCCCCATCGCGACAATGTTGGCGCAGCGCATCGGCGCGACAGCGGTGATCGTGTTTGGGCTGTTGCTCACCGGAGTCGGCCTTTATCTCGGCAGCACAGTTGCCGTCGACAGTGATTACGTCACCGGCGTTCTGCCGTCGATGGTCTCTATGGCACTCGGCCTGGCGATCGTCCAAGGCCCGGCGACCGAGTCGATCATGGCTTCGCTCCCCCTCGACGAAGCAGGAGCGGGATCCGCCGTGAACGACACCACTCGTGAGGTCGGCGGCACCCTCGGCGTCGCAGTACTCGGATCGATCGTGGCCTCCTACTACACGACGCGCGTCTCACCGGTCATCGACAACGTTCCGCCGATGTTGATGAACTCCGAAGAGAAGGGCTTCGCCCGCTCCACGATTCTCAGCGTCCTCGAGATCCGCAAACGCTCCCTCGGATCGGCATTAGAGCCCCAGCGCGAGAACATGATCGCCGCCATGAAGACCGCCGTGCTGGCTGGTTCGCACACCGCGGCGCTCGTTGCCGCCTGCGCAGTCGTCGTCTGCGCGTTCGTTGTCGCGGCCTTCCTGCCGTGGGCTCCGACAAAGGAAGGCTCGATCCTGCTCGGCTGGCACGACGAGATCGAAGCCGACGAATCCGAGACCGAAGACAAGATCCCCGTCCGGGCATGATTGGCTGGCTCTTCGGAACGTTATTTTCGAAGACGGCGGGACGAGGACAAACGATGACAACGTTGGATATTCGACGCGGTGTTGCCGACGCGAACGGTCTGCAGATCGCGTACGAGGACATGGGAAACGTCGCCGATCCCGCCGTCCTTCTGATCATGGGATTCAGCGCGCAACTCACACTGTGGCCGGAGGAATTCTGCGCGCAGTTGGTGGACAAGGGCTATCGCGTCGTGCGCTTCGACAACCGTGACATCGGCCTGTCGAGCAAGCTCAGTGGTGTGCGGGTCGAGGGCTCGAAGTGGCTGCGGATGGCGCGGCACCAGCTCGGCCAGGCGAGCGACGTGCCATACACGCTTGTCGACATGGCGGCGGACACCCGCGGTCTGCTCGATCATCTCGAGATCGACGCCGTGCATGTTGTCGGCGCGTCGATGGGCGGCATGATTGCCCAGATCTTCGCCGCCGAATTCAGCAAGCGTGTGAAGTCGGTCGGCATCATCTTCTCGACCACGAACCAACCGTTCCTACCCCCGCCGAGCCCAGCGGCGTTGAAATCTCTGGTCACGGGCCCCAAGGAGCCAACCCGCGAGCAAGTCATCGCGAATTCGATCAAAGCTCGGCGGCTCATCGGCAGCCCGAAATATCCAGAACCACTCGAAGCAATCGAAGCCGCGGCAACTCGCGACTACGACCGCAACTACTACCCGGCAGGCGTCCTCCGGCAGCTCGCGGCGGCCACCGGCACAGGCAATCTGGTGCGATTCAGTCAACGCATCTCCGTGCCGACCGTCGTAATCCACGGCTCCGCCGATCCACTGCTACGCCCGGCTGGCGGCAAGGCGGTCGCAAAGGCAATTCGGGGCGCGAAACTACACATCATCGACGGCATGGGACACGACCTCCCGCCACAGCTCCACGAACAGATCACTGGTTTGCTGGTCGACAACTTCACGCGAGCCTAAGGTAGGGCGCTATGTGCATCGCGTGTATCTCACCCACGATGATGACGGCGCCGATCGCCGGTACCGCGCCAGAGATATTTCCGTCCGCCGCGCCGGCTCCCGGTTGGCTTGGCAGGGACCAGCTCGGCGCCACAGTGATGTGGACGGGCTGCGCCGGAATCACCTTCGACTACAACGGAACTCGGATCTGTTTCGACCCGTTTGTGAGCAACCCCGGAGTCGTGGACGCGATGTTCCGCTCGGCCCGCCCGGACGCGGACCTCGTCAAACGGACGTTCGGAAACGTCGACGCAGCGTTCATCGGTCACACCCATTGGGATCATGCGATGGACGTCGCAGTGCTCGCGAAGGGCACCGCGACGGTCGTCTACGGCAGTGCAACAACCACCGAGATCTGCCGGCGCCAAGGCGTCGCCGATGCCCAACTGCACACCGTGACCGATGGTGAGCGGCTGACAGTCGGGCCGTTCACCGTCGAAGCTGTTGCCTCGCAGCACGGGATCGTGCCGATCGCCAGCAAGATCGATGTCATCGAGCTGCGTGGCTCGGGGATGCCGCGTAGCCCATTCCGTTGGCCTCGCGGCCAGGTGTTCTCGTACCGCGTCGAATTCGGCGGGCGCACGTTCTACGTACACACGAGCGCAGGATTCGAAGACGTCCCGTTTGCCAGGCAACAGCCTGTCGATGTCCTGATCGCATGTCTTGCCGCCAGGCAGGGCACTCCGGGCTACTTCGAACGGCTCGGCGCCCAGCTGCGACCGAAGACGATAATCCCGTGCCACCACGACAACTTCATGAGGCCGATCGACGCCCCACCGCGACCGGTACCGCGCCTGGAATGGGCCGAATTCCTACAGGATGTTGCGCAGCTCGAGCGGGACTACGGGACCCGCCTCGTCCAACTTCCACGTGGTGCCGCCGTCGCGATATAGGGCCGTGCACAGCAAAGAGGCCGGCACCCGAAAGGTACCGGCCTCTTGCATGTTGATTCGAAGACCTACTCGCCGTCGTCGAGGAGATTGCGAGTGCGGTTCGGATCCACCGGGATGCCCGGTCCGGTGGTGGTCGAAACCGTCACCTTCTTGACGTAACGGCCCTTAGCCGACGACGGCTTCGCACGCAGGATCTCGTCCAGCGCGGCGCCGTAGTTCTCCACCAGCTTGGCATCGTCGAAGGACGCCTTGCCGATGACGAAGTGCAGGTTTGCCTGCTTGTCGACGCGGAAGTTGATCTTTCCGCCCTTGATCTCGTTGACAGCCTTGGTCACGTCAGGAGTAACCGTGCCGGTCTTCGGGTTCGGCATCAGGCCACGCGGTCCGAGGACGCGGGCGATACGGCCGACCTTGGCCATCTGGTCAGGTGTGGCGATCGCGGCGTCGAACTCGAGCCACCCACCCTGAATGCGCTCGATAAGATCTTCGGCGCCAACGACGTCCGCACCGGCGGCTTCGGCCTCGGCGGCCTTTTCACCGACTGCGAACACGATCACACGGGCGGTCTTACCGGTGCCGTGCGGAAGGTTGACGGTACCGCGCACCATCTGATCTGCCTTGCGGGGGTCAACGCCGAGTCGAACTGCGACCTCGACAGTCGAATCCATCTTCGTCGAAGAGGTTTCCTTCGCGAGCTTCGCCGCCTCGAGCGGGGAGTAAAGCTTGCTGTGGTCGACCTTCTCAGCTGCGGCGGTATATGCCTTGCTGCGTTTTGCCATGTTGCACTGTTCCTGTTCTTGACTCAGTTGTGGTTATCGAGCCTGGCCGGCTCTCCCACAGTGTTGGATTTGCCCTTCGCTTCGCTCGGGCGGTTCTCAACCTTCGACGGTGATACCCATCGAACGCGCTGTACCGGCAATGATCTTGGCGGCGGCGTCGATATCGTTCGCGTTGAGGTCTTCCTGCTTGGTCTTGGCGATCTCGCGGACCTGGTCCATGGTGACCTTGGCAACCTTGGTCTTGTGCGGCTCACCGGAACCCTTAGCAACACCAGCAGCCTTGAGCAGCAGCCGGGCAGCGGGCGGGGTCTTCAACTTGAAGTCGAAGGTCCGGTCCTCGTACACCGAGATTTCCACGGGAACCACATTGCCGCGCTGCGACTCGGTCGCAGCGTTGTAGGCCTTGCAGAACTCCATGATGTTGACGCCGTGCTGACCTAGCGCAGGTCCCACCGGAGGGGCAGGGTTCGCCATGCCGGCCTGGATCTGAAGCTTGATGATCCCGGCGAGCTTCTTCTTCTTGGGGGGCATCCTTTTATCCTTGTTTGTTTCCCTGGTTTGTAACTGGGATTTCTTGCGCCTTGCTGGGCAAGCCTGTGTGGTTGCGGGCTATTCCCGTCAGATCTTGGCGACCTGCGTGAAGCCCAGTTCGACCGGAGTTTCGCGGCCGAAGATAGATACGAGCACCTTGAGCTTCTGCTGCTCGGCGTTGACCTCGCTGATGCTGGCAGGAAGCGTCGCGAACGGGCCGTCCATGACGGTGACCGACTCGCCAACCTCGAAATCGACCTCGATGATCGGCTTCGACGTCGTCTCGGACGTCTGGTCCCCGCCTGCAGCAGCCGAAGCAGTCTTCTTCTGCGCGTTCTGCGGCATGAGGAACTTGACGACGTCGTTGATGGTGAGCGGAGACGGACGCGACGTGGCGCCGACGAAGCCCGTGACACCTGGCGTGTTGCGGACAGCGCCCCACGACTCGTCGTTTAGCTCCATCCGAACCAGGATGTAACCGGGCAGCACCTTGCGATTGACCTGCTTACGCTGGCCGTTCTTGATCTCGGTGACCTCTTCGGTCGGAACCTCGACCTGGAAGATGTAGTCACCGACATCGAGGTTCTGCACACGGGTCTCGAGGTTGGCCTTCACCTTGTTCTCGTAACCGGCGTAGGAGTGGATGACGTACCAATCGCCGGGGGCGCGCTTCAGCGCAGCCTTCATCTCGGCAACAGGATCCTCAGGCTCAGCCGGTGCCTCGTCGACCGCAGTCTCGTCGATCACCGTCTCATCGATAACAGTCTCGTCAGCGACGGACTCAGGCGCGTCGGTCACATGCTCTTCGGCCGAGGCCTCATCAATCACATGCTCTTCGGCCGAGGCCTCATCAATCACATGCTCTTCGGCCGAGGCCTCATCAATCACATGCTCTTCGGCCGAGGCCTCATCAATCACATGCTCTTCGGCCGAGG
>JBBSKP010000084.1:0-19407 GCA_038256175.1 Mycobacteriales bacterium | reverse complement strand
CGAGGTCACCATCATGGTCGATGACCGCCTCGCACGCACCCTGACCCTCGACAGAACGGTAACCTCACAATTGCTCACCAAAAAATCGTCCACGAAGTCCTGAGACACATTTGTTCAACATGTCCTGAGACATCACACCCCAACCGGCCCGGGTAAAGCGCTCACGGGCAGAAGGCGCTCCGGAACGCTTCCAGCGCCGTTTCGCTGTCGCCACTGGCCCAGGCTTCCAGGCCGATGGTCCCCGAATAGCCCAGCCGGCGCAGCGCTGCGGCGATCACGGCGTAGTTGATCTCACCTGTGCCCGGCTCGCAGCGACCCGGCACGTCGGCCACCTGAATCTCACCGATCGCGTCGCCTGCCCGCTCGAGTAATGAGATCAGATTTCCCCACCTATCTGATGGTGATAGAGATCGAGCATCATCTTTGCGTTCGGGTGCGCCGCGGCTTCCACGAGCGCCAGCGTGTCCTTCGCACGGGGTGATCGACAATGGTGTTGAGGTTCTCGAGGCAGAACGTCACGCCGGCGGCCGCACCTAGATCGCCGAGTTCGCGCAATGTGTCGCGGGCGGTAGCCCACATGGCGCCGGTCGACCGATAACGCGGGCGTGCTGCCTGCCCGTCGATTAGTTCGGCGGGATGGACGACCAGGCGTGTGATACCGAGAACAGCTGCTGCCGTGATGGATTCGGCGGCGGTACGCAACACGTCGCGAGCGCCGTCAGGGTCGATCAGGTCGCCATGCAGGTAGCCGGTCATCGAAGAGAATGTGGCGCCGGTCGCGGCGAGGGCATCGAGATTCTTGTCATGCCAACTCCAGATCTCGACCGCAAAGCCGAGATCCCGGACCCGTTCGACGGGGTCGACGAACGGCAACTCGGTGAAAAACCATCTCGGCGCAAACGGCCAACTCGAAGGTCATGGGTGTCTGTCTCCCTCGGTACAGGTGCTGCTGAGTGTATGACATGTGGTCCTAATGTCAGGACAAAGTATTGACATTCGGTTGTGATGCGTATTACATCGACAGGCGAGCGAAAAGGATTCCCGTCGGTCGAATCACGTGCGGCGCGATGCCTTCACCTTCGAGAGGAAGATTCAATGACGATTCTCAACGGCCGGTCCGGGGGCAAGGCCATTGCGGTCGCCGCGGGTGCCGTTCTTGTCGCCGCGACACTTGCGGCGTGTTCGAGCACCGGAGGCAAGCCGGACAACAAGGGCGGCGGGATGGGCGCGGGCCAAGCGGACACACCTCGCGTCACCATCGCGTTCGTCACCCACGAGGCTCCCGGCGACTCGTTCTGGGACCTGGTCCGCAAGGGCGCGCAGACCGCGGCAGCCAAGGACAACATCGAACTGCGCTATTCGAACGATCCGGAGGCGCCCAACCAGGCCAACCTGGTCCAGTCTGCGGTGGACAGTAAGGTCGCTGGGATCGCCGTCACGCTGGCGAAGCCGGACGCTTTGCAATCCGCTGTCAAGAGCGCCGAGGCCGCTGGCATCCCCGTGGTCGCCCTGAATTCCGGCTCCGATTCGTGGAAAGCGATGGGGGTCAAGGAGTACTTCGGCCAAGACGAGGAGATTGCCGGTGTTGCAGCAGGCGAGCGTCCCACAAAGGACGGCGCAAAGAAGACGTTGTGCGTCATCCAAGAGCAGGGCCACGTTGGCTTGGAGGCCCGTTGTGCGGGTGTAACAAAGGGATTCAAGGGGCAAACCGAGATTCTGAACGTCAACGGCAAGGACATGCCGTCGGTCGAATCGACGATCACCGCGAAGCTGCAACAGGATCCAAGTATCGACAGGGTTCTTACGCTCGGTGCCCCGTTCGCGTTGACCGCAGTGCAGTCCGTCGGCAACGCCGGAAGTAGTGCCGAGGTAGTGACATTCGATACGAACGCTGCGCTCGTCGATGCAATCAAGGACGGCAGCGTGCAGTGGGCGGTCGACCAGCAGCCGTTCCTGCAGGGCTATCTCGCCGTCGACTCGCTATGGCTCTACATCAACAACGGCAACGTCATCGGTGGCGGTCTGCCGGTGCTGACGGGCCCCGCCTTCATCGACAAAACCAACATCGACTCGGTCGCCGAGTACGCCAAGAACGGAACCCGCTGAGATCGGCGCCCGGTAGTCGCATCCTCGACTACTGGGCGCCTTTCCGCACGAAAGGGAAGCAATGTCAACCCAGGCAGATCTAGATCTTGCCAGTCACAAGGTAGTTACCGATGAACGAGTCAAAGAGCAGAAGCGTGTGCAGCGCTTGCTCGTTCGGCCGGAGACGGGTGTGCTCTTCGGGGCGATCGCCATCTTCATCTTCTTCTCGATCGTGGCGGCGCCGTTCCGTTCTCCTGAGGCGCTGGCAACCGTTCTGTACGCCAGTTCGACTATCGGCATCATGGCTTGCGCAGTCGCGCTGCTGATGATCGGTGGAGAGTTCGACCTCTCTGCTGGTGTCGCGGTGACCACGAGCTCGCTCGCGGCATCGATGCTGTCCTATAACTTGCACCTCAACCTCTGGGCCGGTGCAGGCCTTGCCCTAGTGCTCGCGCTCACAATCGGTTTCGTCAACGGATACCTGGTGATGCGGACGAAGATCCCTTCGTTCCTCATCACGCTCGGAACTTTTCTGATGCTGACCGGTATCAATCTCGCCGTCACGAAACTGGTGGCCGGTCAGGTTGCGACGCAGAGTGTTTCGGACATGCAGGGTTTCGATTCCGCAAAGAAGGTGTTCGCGTCTTCGTTCAAGATCGGTGATGTTTCCATTCGAATCACCGTCATTTGGTGGCTCCTGTTCACGCTGATCGCGACCTGGGTGCTGCTCCGTACCCGCATCGGCAACTGGATCTTCGCGGTGGGCGGAAACCAGGACAGTGCGCGCGCGATCGGTGTGCCGGTCAATGCCGTGAAGATAGGTCTGTTCATGGTCGTCGGCTTCGCTGCCTGGTTCGTCGGCATGCATCTGCTGTTCGCCTTCAACACAGTGCAATCCGGCCAGGGCGTCGGAAACGAGTTCCTGTACATCATTGCTGCCGTGATCGGCGGCTGCCTGCTCACGGGTGGCTACGGCACGGCTGCCGGTGCTGCGATCGGTGCCTTCATTTTCGGCATGACCAATCAGGGCATCGTCTACGCCGGTTGGAATCCCGACTGGTTCAAGTTCTTCCTCGGCGCGATGCTGCTGTTCGCGGTCGTCGCCAACAACGCATTCCGCAACTACGCCGCGAAAAGGTGACAGATGAGTACTACCGCACAAGCTCCAATCGAGGTCCCATCGGGCGGCAACGTTCCGCTTGTCGAACTCAGAGACGTCGGCAAGAGCTATGGAAACATCATCGCGCTCAAGGGAATCAACCTACGGGTCGGTGCCGGCGAGGTGACCGGTGTACTCGGTGACAATGGTGCAGGGAAGTCGACACTGATCAAGATCATCGCTGGCCTGCATCAGCCGAGCGAGGGTGAGATGCTCGTCGACGGCGAGACCGCGCTGTTCAATTCGCCGAAGGAGGCATTGAACAAGGGCATCGCGACCGTGTATCAGGATCTTGCCGTTGTGGCGCTGATGCCGGTGTGGCGCAACTTCTTTCTCGGTCAGGAAGTGATGAAGGGCAGTATTTTCAAGCAGCTCGACGCCAACGCCATGCGGGCAACAACCAAGAGTGAGCTGGCGAAGATGGGCATCGATCTACCCGATGTCGATGCGCCGATCGGCTCGTTGTCCGGCGGACAGAGGCAATGTGTCGCGATTGCGCGTGCCGTGTTCTTCGGCGCACGTGTGCTGATCCTCGACGAGCCGACCGCCGCCCTCGGCGTGAAGCAGTCCGGGATGGTGTTGCGGTACATCTCCGCGGCCAAAGAGCAAGGCTTCGGGGTCATCTTCATCACGCACATCCCGCACCACGCATACATGGTCGGCGATCACTTCGTCCTACTCAACCGCGGTCGGCAGAAGCTGGATTGCAAGTACGACGAGATAACCCTCGACCAGCTGACTCAGGAAGTGGCAGGCGGCGACGAGTTGGAGGCGCTCACTCACGAACTGCGCCGCTGACGGCCGCGAGTGTAGGCATCCCGGTGGTTGGGCCTGGAATGGCACAGCCCGTCCGAGACCATCGAACCGAACAGCGAGTTAGTCAATTTGTACGCCAATCGGGTCAATTGGCGTACAAATTGACTAACTCGCGGACCCGTGGTCCGGTACTCGTCGACGCGGCAGGTCCGACGCCTTCGTCTAGCCGTGTCGATCAATGCGAAGCAGTTGCCGCCAGCGAACGCAGGTACTGCACGGACGCTTTCACGTCGGCGAGCGGACCCTCGCCGATGGGCTCCCGGTCGAGGATCGTGTCCTGCTCGAGTACGTACCAGCCATCGAAGCCGACTGCCTCGAGGCGGTCGACGACGCCCGCAATATCTACGTCGCCCGCGCCGAGCGGCTGGTAAAGACCCCGCCCGACGGCCTCGGTGTAAGTGAGCTCACCGGACCGAACCCGTTGGGCCAGTGCGACATCGACGTCCTTGAGGTGTACGTGCGCAATCCGCTCGGCGAATGCCGAGACCAGTTCCAGGGGGTCTGTGCCACCGATCAGCAGATGCCCGGTGTCGAGGCACAGCGGTATTGCCGAACCGGCGAGCACGCGGAGTACCTCGCTACGGTCTTGGATCATCGTCCCGACATGTGGGTGGAGAACGGCGACGACTCCGCGGGCTGCTGCGGCCGCCGCGATTTGGTTCAGATTGTGCAGCAACGTATTCCAGCCACGGTCATCGAGCACCGGACGTGAGTCGTAGCCATCGGCCCCGGTCGACGCAGCGAGCACGAGTACGTGCGCATCCGAGACGTCGAGCGCATCGAAAAGTTGCGCCAGGCCGGGTACCGGATCGTGCTCGGTGTCGTGCAAGAGCACAGGAGCGAAGGCACCAACGGCCGCGAGATCGTGATCCGCGAGCACACGCGCCATCGACTCCGGCTCGGGCGGGAGGAACCCCTCGGGCCCGAATTCGGTCGCTGCCAGTCCGACGGACTGCATCTCGCGCAGCACGCGTTCGGGGGAGAGTTGATAGCCCCATCCTGGGACTTCGCACACGCCCCACGAGATCGGTGCGCCGGCAATCTTCATCGACGTACCTCTTCCATTCGGACCGGGCGGTGCTCGCGCAATGACAGTGTTGCGGCCTCGGCGATCCAGCCAGCTTCGAGCGCGTCGGCAAGGGTGCACGGAGACTGCCTCGTTCCGGCGATCACCTCGAGGAACGCAGATAGTTCGGCGCGATACGCCGGAAGGAACCGATCCATGAAGAAGTTGTGCGGCACACCGCTCGGAAACTCGACTCCGGGTTCGGTGGACCGCATGGGCAGCTTGTCTTCCCAGCCCGCCGCGACACTGTCTGCCGAGCCGTGGACCTCGAGCCGGCAGTCGTAGCCGCGACCGATGTACCTCGCGTTGCTCACCAGCCCGAGAGTTCCGTCGTCGAAGGTCAGCGTCGCTGCAGCAGTGTCCACATCGCCTACGGCCGTGAAGGATCGGTCGCCCTTGTTGGCGCCGGTCGCGTACACCTCGACGACCTCGCGGCCGGCAACCCAGCGGACGATGTCGAAGTCGTGAACGCCGCAGTCGCGGAAGATTCCGCCCGACGTCGCAATGTAGCTGGCAGGGGGAGGAGCGGGATCCATGGTTGTGGAGCGAACCGTGTGCAGCCAGCCGAGTTCGCCGGAACTGACCGCCGCGCGCGCTGCGACGAAGGCCGGATCGAACCGGCGTTGGTAGCCGATCTGGACGGGAACATCGAAGTTGCTCGTCCCCGCGACGACGGCGAGGCTTTCGGCGGCGCTTCCGGCAATGGGTTTCTCGCAGAACACTGGGATCCCGGCGTCAACGCCGGCGAGGATCAATGCGGCGTGCGCGTTGGTCGCCGCCGCAATCACAACACCGTCGATGCCCGAAGCAAAAAGCGCGGCAGGGTCTTTCGCGACTTCTGCGCCGTACTTCTCGCCGACTGCCGCGGCGACCGAGGGCACAGCATCGGTGACGACGAGGGAGCCGACGCCAGGCAGTGTGCTCAGTGTGTCGGCGTGGAATGCGCCGATCCGGCCGAGGCCGATCAGTCCGATTCGCAGGTCGGTCATGAAAATTTCCTTCGATTTGTCTTGGGGGCGAGCCATCCGACATTGAGATTCGTTGCGGTGGTCACTGGACTAGTCTGACGATTGCAGGAGCAGCAATCAACGGCAGAAAACCATCAAATAGCCATCAGAAAGAGTGACGATGGGGCACCGCTACAAGATTCGCGAGATTGCCCAGCAATCGGGGCTGAGCGAGGCGACGGTTGACCGGGTACTAAACGATCGACCCGGAGTGCGCGAAAGCACCCGAGGTGAGGTGCGCCAGGCGATCGCCGATCTCGACAGGCAACGGACGCAACTGCGGTTGGTCGGTCGCAAGTTCCTCGTCGACGTTGTGATGCAGACACCCGAGCGGTTCTCCTCGGGCGTTCGCGCGGCCCTGGAATCCGAACTGCCGAGTCTTGCTCCGGCGGTCGTGCGGTCACGATTTCATTTTCGCGAAACCAGTTCCGTGCCCGCGATGCTCGAGACTCTCGAGGGAATCGGTCAACGCGGATCGCACGGCGTGATTCTCAAGGCGCCGGATGCGCCGGAGGTTGCTGCTGCGGTCGACCGGCTCGTCGACGCGAAGATCCCGGTGGTGACATTCGTGACCGACATTCCGCATTGCCGACGGATCGGTTACATAGGTATCGACAATCGCGCTGCGGGATCGACGGCCGCGTATCTGATTGCGCAATGGCTCCGAGACCGTCCAGGGAATGTGCTCGTTAGCCTCAGCAGCAGCCGCTTTCGGGGCGAAGAGGAACGCGAGATGGGCTTTCGCACCACGATGCGGACTGCGGAGCCTGGTCGCGCGTTGATCGATGTACCGGGTGGGGATGGTCTGGATCGAACCACTCGCGAACTCGTGCTCGCGGCCCTACGCGCCGATCCGACGATTGTCGGGGTCTACTCGATCGGAGGTGGAAACCTCGCCATCGTCGATGCGTTCGACCACCTGGGTCGGTCGTGCGAGGTCTTCGTCGCACACGACCACGACCACGACAACGCGCGACTGCTGCGCGACGGTCGCCTGTCGGTCGTTCTGCACCACGATCTGAACTCCGATGTCCGGCACGCGTGCCAGCTGATCATGGCTGCGCACGGCGCGCTGGCTCAGACGGCCGCGCCGCCACCCTCGACAATCCAGGTACTCACGCCATACAACCCGCCGCCGTTCACCGCATGATTCGCCGGACGAGGTCGTCCCACCCGTCGGCAACTCGCTCGATCGACATCTCGCGTACCTGCACCTGATTCAGCACCAGGCCGGCATCCAGGGCACCGAATAACACGTCGGCGAGCAGCGCGACATCGCCATCGACGCCCGCCTGACGCAGCAACATGCTGATGTGAGCGGTGCAGAGCATGTGCGCAGGATGCTCGTACCGCAGATCTGGGGACGCTTCCGCCGCGCGCAGCACCTCGCCAACGACGAGGACGAGCGCGAGCCGGGCCCTGCCGAACGCGATCAGGCGCTCGATCGGATCCGCTCCCGGACCGAGGGGCGGCGGTCCGAACATGAAGTCTTGCTGGAGTTGCTTCTCGGTGTGATCGAGCAACGCCCGCATCAGGCCGGTTCGGCTGCCGAAGCGCCGGAAAACTGTGCCCTTGCCCACACCGGCCTTCTTCGCCACCGCTTCCATCGTCACGGAGTCGGGTCCGTGCTCGGCGACCAGTGTTTCCGCTGCTTCGAGCAATAGCCTGCGATTTCGCGCAGCATCGGACCGCTCGGCGGGGTCCTCCCCGACAAGATGCAGTCCGTCACCCAACATGGCCAGCATTCTACTCGGCGGGAATGAAAGTGGACCACGGTCCGTTTAGGCTGCTATACCTTCAACAGAACCGCCAAGGCCAAAGGAAGCAATCATGACTCAGTCTCGCGTACTCGCCCTCGTCGGAAGCCTTCGCTCGGGCTCGGTCAACCGTCAGCTCGCGGAGACGGCCGCGCACGTTGCGCCCGCCGGTGCGGAGGTTGTCGTATTCGAAGGTCTCGCGGAGCTGCCCTTCTACAACGAGGACATCGACCTCCCCGATTCGCCGATCGAGGCAGTGGCCGCCCTGCGCGCTGCAGCCGCCGACGCCGACGCGCTCCTTCTCCTCACACCTGAGTACAACGGCACGATCCCCGCAGTGCTGAAGAACGCGATCGACTGGATCTCACGTCCGTACGGTGCGGGTGCGGTTGCAGGCAAGCCGGTTGCCGTGATCAGCGCGTCGCCAAGCGCGAACGGGGCGAAGTGGGCTGGCGACGACACCCGCAAGGCAGTCGGCATCGCAGGCGGACGCGTACTCGAGGACGTCTCGATCTCCGTCGGTGGCACCAGCCAGAAGTTCGGCGATCGGCACCCGCGCGAGCACGCCGAGGTGGCCGCCCAGATCGCAGCCGTCGTCGAGCAGCTCGTCGACGCCTCGCAGTCGGAACTGCTCTCGGCCTGACCCGCCGGACACCATCGCGGCGCCTCCCGCGAATTTCTGGAACAGTGGAACCAGGAATCCGCTAGGGAGGCGCTCGATGTCTGAGGACGTGCGGTTAGAGGGCTGGGACGAAACCGAGCCGCAACGGCGTGAGCGAATTCTGGGCCAGGTTCGGCACTGGTGCGAACAAGCGCGCATCGATGCGCCCCACGAAGGGCTGTCGGACGAATCAGCAGTGCTGATCGCGGCAGGTCGCCTCGATGAGGAGACCCGCGCGATTCTCGTCAACCGCCGGCGCGAGGGCAGGCATATCCCGTGGATCGGGGGATTCGGTGCACTTCGGCAATTGACCGACGAGTGCGTCCGGTTCGATCGCAAAGCCGCGCGACTCCAGCCAGGCCCGCTGCAGATGTTGTTCAAATATCGCGCGACCGAACTCGCGAAGCGACTCCAGGCAAAGCATCGGACTGTCGTGATGCCCGGGCCGCATTTCGCCAATGGCGTGCGGGCGATGCGGCGCGAGCGGCGAATCGGGGTGCACCTCGATCTCGAACAACGCGAGGCTCTGTTCGCGGCCCTGCAGCGGACGCCGGCGCCGCTCGTCGCGAGTCCTGTCGATCGCGTCCGAAACATTGCAGTCGCCGCCGCTGCCGAACGAGTTGCGCGACTGGCCGAGAAAACGCCGATGGCCACGGCCGCGTGGCGAGCTGCGGAAAGCTTCGCGACGTCGGCCGGTACTGACGACAACGCCTTCGCCGATCGGTACGACACGCTGCTCTATCTCGCAGGAACGCTCTACGACCGCATCAACGGTTCCACGGTGTGGCAATCGGATCACTTTGCCGTGCAACGTGCACAGTTGGATCTCGCCGACGAACTGATTCAGATCGCGCTCGATACCATTGCGTTGCGAGGAATCACCGGAGAACTCGCAGCGGCACAGCAGATGGCCAAAGTCGACACCGCTCGCGCGCAGATCGACGCCCGGAAGCAGGCCTTGGCGCCGGTATGGGATCAGTTGCTCGAGCGCGTCGCTGCGCTTGCTCGGATCGGTGATCTGCTGTCGAAGGCAGAGGATCAGCTCCAGTCGATGACCGCCGTCGCGCGGACGATGAGCCTCGACGGCCGGATCGACGACCTCATCGCCAGGTCCGGAAACCGTGAATTGTCCGCTGCCAATACCCATTTCGTAGGCGATCAGTTCGGCGACGTCGACGAGTTGATGGTCAGCTACCAGAACCTGCTGTACAACGACATCCTGTCGCTGACCTCGCGCGGCTCCACCTAACGCGCCATTTGCCTTCTGCTGTGTCCGTTTCGGCGGATGATTACACAATGTCCGAATCGAGACGGCCGCGCGGCGCACGCGTGCTCCGCGACGCATACGGGAGTTCGTCGGGCGAGGCGTTCATGATCATCGCAATCGCGACGATTCTGATCACGCGCGCATATCTGCACTTGACCGACTATCCGCAAGTCGGCGGTGGCAGCCTGCACATCGCCCACGCGCTGTACGGCGGCGCGTTGATGATGTTGGCGCTACTGATCGGTTGGACGTTCCTCGGTTTCACAGCACGGGTGGTGTGCATCGTCGCAGGAGGCATCGGGTTCGGGTTGTTCCTCGACGAGGTCGGCAAGTTCGTCACAAAGGACAACGACTACTTCTACGGGCCGTCCGCCGAGATGATGTACATCTTGGTGGTCTTCCTACTGGTCCTGGGCCGGATAGTTCGCGACGTGCGGCCGGCGACGGGACCCGAATGTCTCGCTAATGCGGCTTCGATTGCCGCCGAAGGCGTCGCACATGGGCTCCCAGACCATCGGCGCGAATGGGCGATACAACTGGTGAACCGTGCGGCCGCCGCTGGAGCCGATCCTGTTGTCGTGGCGAACATTCGAGGTTTGCTCGACAATGCTGCGCCGACCCCGGCGCGGTTGCGTGCGCTCCAGGAACTTGCGCCGCGCTTGATCCCTGGCTTCTTCAGAAGTCCTCGCTGGGTGCCGATCGTCGGCTGGCTCATGGTGCTGGCTGCCTTCGGCGGCCTGGTGTTCGGCCTGCTCGGTGTGGTGCTCGGCGGCTGGTTCTACGAAGACGACAAGGTCACACTGGAGCTTGCCGGGCTGAGTATCGCGACCGTCATCCTCCTCGTGAGCGCGGGCCTCACGTTTGCGTTGTCCTTGCCCGCAATGATTTTCCGCAAGCGGACCGAGCGGTTGTGGCCGCTACGCCTGTTACGCGATGCGGCGCTGGTCTTCACCATGCTCAACGCCCTCGTCGACTTTGCAACGGAGGGCTTTGCGGCGTTGGGCAACTTGGCTCTCGGCCTGTTCACGCTGTCGATCCTGTCCTACCAGTTGAACGTGCGCATGGCGGCACAGGCCGAGGCAAGTGCCGCACCTGGCGAGATGGTGTCCGCAGCGCCCTAGGTCTCGAGCGGGGGCGGCGCGAGGTGCGTGCTTACCGCGATGCGGTTCCAGACGTTGATTGTGCTGATCGCGAGGATGAGGTCGCTGAGGCCCTGGTCGCCGAACTCCTTGTTCGCGCGGTTCCATAGGTCGTCGTTGACGCCGCCAGAGATGTTGGTGACAGCTCCGGTGAGCTCGAGCGTGAGCCGCTCGCGATCGGAGAAGAACGGCGACTCGTGCCAGGCTGCGACAGCGAAGATCTTGCGGTCGGGGATGCCGGTCTTCTGCATGTCGACGGAGTGCATGTCGACGCAGAATGCGCAGCCATTGAGTTGCGAGGCGCGGAGTTTGAGGATCTCGTACAGCTCGGGGTCGACAGCTTTGCGGCTGTACTGCTCCAGTCCGAGCACTTTGCGGTAGCCGTCGGGGCTGGTCTCGGCGATGTCGATGCGGGTCATGCGTATCTCCTTCTTCGGTTGCGTTCGATATATGGACGAAGCAGTAGCCGAGAACGTGACACTGAGCGCCCAGGTGCCGGGTCCGACCTCTCTGCGCGGACCTCCTTGACACCGGTACGGCGTGTCGTGCGGCGAGTCGGGAGTGAGGCGGGTACGCGGGCTGTGCAGTGTTGATTGAGGGTGTGAGGTTGCGTGGCGGTGCCATCACCCGCATACGAATACGATTGTCATTAGCAAGTAGAATGGAGTCATGAAAGTTCAGAAATCGCTGCGTTCGCTCAAGTCCAAGCCCGGCGCCCAAGTAGTTCGCCGGGGTGGCAAGACCTATGTGATCAACAAGAAGGAGCCACGTTTCAAGGCTCGGCAAGGCTGACGCTTCAGGGGGGTGGGAGCCGTCGGCGAAGGGCGGCTCAGGCCTATCTAACTCTGTACGGCGTACATAGATAGCGGAGAAATCACTTCGCCGCGCAAAATGTGATGCACGACACGCCGAGACACGCCGGGAAGATTTCGTTCGACCAGGGAATTCCATCGATGTGACTCGCAACATCTCGTGTTTGGCGTTTATGTCGGACACTAGGTGTAGTGTCTTCCGTACTGGAAGACCACAACGAAGCAGGGCTGGCAGCAGGCAAAAGCGAGCCGGGGCGATGTCTTCTTCCGGGCAGCTCAGCAATCAGTTTTCAGCACTGCAAGTCAGCCTCGGGGCTCCAGGAATCAGCGGAGAAAGTGGGATTTCAATGACCATCACCGTCTACACAAAGCCAGCTTGTGTTCAGTGCAATGCCACGTACCGTGCACTCGACAAGGCTGGTATCGACTACAACATCGTCGATATCTCGCAGGACTCCGAAGCGCGCGACTACGTCATGGCGCTCGGTTACCTGCAGGCTCCTGTAGTCGTGGCCGATGACTCCCACTGGTCGGGTTTCCGTCCGGACCGGATCAAGTCGCTCGTCGCTAACGCTGCCTGACCGAAGCGATACTGGCGGGCAAGCAATGTCGTCCCTGGTCTACTTCTCCAGCACTTCGGAGAACACCCACCGATTCGTTCGGAAGCTGAATCTCCCCGCTACCCGTATTCCACTACACGACCGTGACGGCACATTCGAGGTCGACGATCCGTTCGTCTTGATCGTTCCCACTTACGGTGGCGGCACGCATATCGCCGGTCGGTCCAGCGGACATGTTCCGAAGCCGGTCGTGAAGTTTCTCAACAACGCACACAATCGTTCTTTGCTCCGGGCGGTCATTGCGGCCGGCAACACAAACTTCGGCGAGTCGTATTGCTATGCCGGAGATGTGATTTCACAAAAGTGTCAGGTTCCCTACCTGTATCGCTTCGAACTTATGGGCACCGTCGAAGACGTCGAGCGCGTCAGGGACGGACTAGATGACTTTTGGAAAGGGTCGCAGTGGCACCGACAATCACTGAAGCAGTCCCAACTGGGCGCGTGAATCGCGGGCCAGCGCGGCCGGACGAGTCCACGGACGGGATGGATTACCACGCGCTGAACGCGATGCTGAATCTCTACGGCCCCAACGGCGAGATCCAGTTCGAGAAAGACCGCGAAGCTGCGAACCAGTATTTCCTCCAGCACGTCAACCAGAACACCGTCTTCTTTCACAACATCGACGAGAAGCTGGACTACCTGCTCAAGGAAAACTATTACGAGCGAGAGGTTCTCGATCAGTACTCACGAAACTTCGTGAAGCACCTGATCGACCACGCCTACTCCAAGAAGTTCCGCTTCCCGACGTTCCTCGGCGCTTTCAAGTACTACACGTCGTACACATTGAAGACGTTCGACGGCAAGCGGTACCTGGAGCGCTTCGAGGACCGTGTCTGCATGGTCGCGCTGACTCTTGCCGCAGGTGACGAGATCCTTGCGACGCAGTTGGTCGACGAGATCATCGCCGGACGCTTCCAGCCGGCAACGCCGACATTCCTCAACTCCGGCAAGAAGCAGCGCGGCGAGCCCGTGTCCTGCTTCCTGCTGCGGATCGAGGACAACATGGAGTCGATCGGGCGCTCGATCAACTCGGCGCTGCAGCTATCCAAGCGCGGCGGCGGAGTTGCCCTGCTGCTCAGCAACATTCGCGAGCACGGTGCTCCGATCAAGCGGATCGAGAACCAGAGTTCCGGTGTCATCCCGATCATGAAGCTGCTGGAGGACTCGTTCTCCTACGCCAATCAGCTCGGTGCGCGGCAGGGTGCCGGTGCGGTGTACCTGCACGCGCATCACCCGGATATCTACCGCTTCCTCGACACCAAGCGCGAGAATGCCGACGAGAAGATCCGAATCAAGACCCTGTCGCTCGGTGTCGTGATACCGGACATCACGTTCGAGCTGGCGAAGAAGAACGAGGACATGTACCTCTTCTCGCCGTACGACGTTGAGCGCATCTACGGTGTGCCGTTCGCCGACATCGACGTGACCGAGAAGTATTACGAGATGCTCGACGACAAGCGCATCCGCAAGTCGAAGATCAAGGCGCGCGAGTTCTTTCAGACGATCGCCGAGCTGCAATTCGAGTCCGGCTACCCGTACATCATGTACGAGGACACGGTGAACCGGGCGAACCCGATCGCCGGCAAGATCACGCACTCGAACCTGTGCTCTGAGATCCTTCAGGTGTCGACGCCGTCGGAGTTCAATGACGACCTCTCGTACTCCCATGTCGGCAAAGACATCTCGTGCAACCTGGGATCGCTGAACATCGCCAAGACGATGGACTCGCCCGACTTCGCGAAGACCATCGAGGTGTCCATCCGGGCGCTCACCGCGGTCTCGGATCAGACGCACATCTTCTCGGTGCCGTCGATCGAGCAGGGCAACAACGACTCTCATGCGATCGGCCTCGGCCAGATGAACCTGCACGGGTATCTGGCCCGTGAGCGAGTGCTGTACGGCTCCGACGAAGGCATCGACTTCACCAACATCTACTTCTACACCGTGCTCTTCCACGCGATCCGGGCATCGAACCTGATCGCGAAGGAGCGAGGCAGCTACTTCAAGGGCTTCCCGGAGTCGAAGTACGCGTCGGGGGAGTTCTTCGACAAGTACACCGACAAAGTGTGGGAGCCGACGACCGACGTTGCGCGGCAGCTGTTCATCAACTCCGGCGTGCACATCCCGACGCAGTCGGATTGGTTGGAGCTCAAGGAATCCGTGCAGAAGTACGGCATCTACAACCAGAACCTGCAGGCAGTGCCGCCGACCGGATCGATCAGCTACATCAACTACTCGACGTCCTCGATCCACCCCGTCGCGTCGAAGATCGAGATCCGTAAGGAAGGCAAGATCGGCCGCGTCTACTACCCGGCCCCTTACCTGACCAACGACAACCTGGACTACTACCAGGATGCGTACGAGATCGGGTACGAGAAGATCATCGACACGTACGCGGCAGCCACTCAGCATGTGGACCAAGGGCTTTCGCTGACGCTGTTCTTCAAGGACACCGCGACGACGCGCGATATCAACAAGGCCCAGATCTACGCGTGGCGCAAGGGAATCAAGACGCTGTACTACATCCGTCTGCGTCAGATGGCCCTCGAAGGCACCGAGGTCGAAGGTTGCGTCAGCTGCATGTTGTGACGGAGTCCCAACATGCCTGTGAGTCTTTTCGGAGGGCGCGCCCTCCGAAAAGACTCACAGTCCGAACGAAGTGAGGATTTCCAATGGTCAAATTGATCGATCGCGTTTCGGCGATCAACTGGAATCGCGTACCTGACGAGAAGGACGCCGAAGTCTGGGACCGTCTTGTCGGCAACTTCTGGCTGCCGGAGAAGGTTCCGGTCTCCAACGACATTCCGTCCTGGGGAACGTTGACGCCGATCGAGCAGAAGCTCACGATGCGGGTCTTCACTGGACTGACGTTGCTGGACACGATCCAGGGCACTGTCGGTGCAGTCAGCCTCATCCCGGATGCGATCACGCCGCACGAAGAGGCGGTGTACACAAACATCGCATTCATGGAGTCGGTGCACGCCAAGAGCTACAGCTCGATCTTCTCGACGTTGTGCTCCACGCGTGACATCGACGATGCGTTCCGCTGGTCCGAGGAGAACACGAACCTGCAGCGCAAGGCCGAGATCGTCCTCGACTACTACAAGGGCGACGAGCCGCTCAAGCGCAAGGTGGCGTCGACGCTACTGGAGAGCTTCCTCTTCTACTCCGGCTTCTACCTGCCGATGTACTGGTCCAGCCGCGCCAAGCTCACCAACACCGCGGACCTGATCCGGTTGATCATCCGTGACGAGGCCGTGCACGGGTACTACATCGGTTACAAGTACCAGAAGGGCCTCGAGCAGCTCACCGAGCCCGAGAAGGAGGAGTTGAAAAACTACACCTTCGACTTGCTCTTCGAGCTCTACGACAACGAGGTCGAGTACACCCAGGACCTCTACGACGAGGTCGGGCTGACCGAAGACGTCAAAAAGTTCTTGCGCTACAACGCAAACAAGGCGCTGAACAACCTCGGCTACGAGGGGCTGTTCCCCAAGGACGAGACGGATGTGAACCCAGCGATCCTGTCGGCGCTCTCACCCAACGCCGACGAGAATCACGACTTCTTCTCCGGCTCCGGATCCAGCTACGTCATCGGTAAGGCAGTCAACACCGAAGACGACGACTGGGACTTCTAGTCGTCAGCGCCCGAACCACGCCTCTGCGGCACCGGCGAGGGCCTTCTCGATCCGCAGTGCCGAATTCTCGGATAAGTTGTCCGGCAACGCATCCGGGGCGAACCAGCCGACGGCGAGATTCTCGTCGTCGGCTGCTCTAGCCTCGCCGCTGACATGCCTGGCGAGGAAGCACACATCGAGGTACTGAGCGCGGTCGCCGTTCGGATAGTGGATGGGCGCGGTGACGTCCACGCTTGTCAGCCGGATCAGTTCGGCCTCGACAGCGGTTTCCTCGAGGATCTCGCGCAGTGCTGCGGGGCCGGGCTCCTCGCCGGGCTCGAGAATTCCGGACACGATCGCCCAGCGCTCGGTATCGGCTCGGTGGGTAAGCAGGATTCGGCCCTGTTCGTCGAGGACAACCGCACTTACACCTGGCAGCCAGAGTAACCCGTGCCCGACTTGTTCCCGTAGCGCCAGAACGAATTCGGGAACCGGCATCTAGCCGCTCACGAATCCGTTCAGCGAGGAGCGGATGTCGGCGACGAGGGAGCGGGCTGCGACGAGTCCGTTGCCGCTCCAGATGGTGTCGTCGACGGCGAAGATTCGATGATCCTCCGCAGCGCCGAGGTCCTTCCACGCGTCGGTCTTCATGACCGATTCGCCGTACTCCCTGCCCTGATCTCCGTCGAAACTCACGTAGACGATGTCGGCGTCGGCGTTGTCGAGGTCATTTGCGTCGATGGTCGTCGAGGCGCTGTTTTGATATGCCGGACGACGAACTCCGGTGTCCGACAAGACCATTCCTGCGAAGGTTTCCGGACCGAGCGTTTGGATCGAGTCCGCGCCGAAGCGCACCACCGAGGCCTGGGTCTGCATCGAATTGAGCTCGACGCCTGCGTCGCGCGCATCGCGGTGATAGTCAGCGAGCGCTTGGGTTGCTGCTGCCTTTCGTCCCAATGCGTCCGCGCCGACCAAGAACTGGGCCTGCCAGTCGCCGGCCACCCCGTCGAAGATCGTGGGAGCAATGTCATCGAGCTGGCGTACCTCGCTTGAACCGAGTGGCCGCGAACCCAAGATAAGGTCGGGTTGCAACTCTTGGATCCTGGCGATATCCGGCGAGCCGATTGAGCCGATGCCGGGGATCAGTGCGATGCCGGTGCCGAGATAGCTCGGCTGCAGCGACGGCCCGTTCAGAGTTGCGGCACCTACGACGCGTTCCCATAGGCCGAGCGCGCATGCGGTGTCGAGTGCTTGCGTCGACAGGACCACGATGCGCTGCGGATCAGCAGGAACCGTGGACTCGCCCGCGGCATGAGTGACTGTGTGCGTGCCGGCGGAGCGGTCCGGGGGAGTAGGTGCCGGGCACGCCTTCCTCGTATCGCGATCCACGCCGACGACCCCCGCTCCAGTGATGACAGTCGTCGTTCGCACGATCGAACTGGCGGCGTCGTCGGTCTTGGCGCTGTCGCACCCCGAGACGGCGAGCAGTGTCGCGATCGCGGCGATAGCGGGCAGAACCCGGTGTCGGGTATGGACGGATTGCGTGCGGACCGGCATGCCGGTGAGGTTACTAGGCGAACGCCCGACCCCTACGCCGCTGGCCTTGTGTGCCCTTTGTCTGTCATTATTGGCAGGTTGTCAATGAGATGAAGAGAGAGAAACCATGTCAAAGCGGCCAGTAGAAGGCTTGTCGGTGGCGATCACCGGTGGCGCGCGGGGTATCGGACGTGAGATCGCCGCAACGTTCGCAGCCGCAGGCGCGAGAGTCGCAATCGGCGACATCGACGCGGCCGCAGTTGCCGCGACCGCGGCCGAACTCGGGTCGGGAGTGCATGCCTTTCCGCTCGACGTCACCGACGCGGCGGGCTTCGTGAAGGTCCTCGACGACGTCGAGTCGAAACTCGGCCCGCTGGACGTCCTGGTCAACAACGCAGGCATCATGCCGATCGGCGCCTTCCTCGACGAATCCGACAACGTGACGACTCGCGCGGTCGACATCGATTTGCGAAGCGTGCTGACCGGCACGAAGCTCGCCGGCCGCAAATTCACCGAGCGTCGCAGCGGTCACGTCGTCAACATCGCATCGATCATGGGCACGATGGCCTCACCGAACGCCGCGACGTATTGCGCGGTGAAATATGCGGTCGTCGGGCTTGGCCAGGCGTTGCGACAGGAATGGCGGGGCTCGGGCGTCTCGATCACGACGATCTGCCCAGGGTTCGTCCGCACCGAACTCATCGCGGGGATGACCGCGAATCCCGTCATGGAGAAGCTCGCAATGGTCGGCCCGGATGCTGTCGCGGATGCGGTGGTCGGCGCGGTGAAGTCGGGCAGATCCGGGGAAGTCTTCGTGCCGAAACCCGTCGGCGTGCTCTCGAAAGGCTCGAGCCCACTGCCGGCGCGCCTAGGCGATGCGCTGTTCCGCATCGCCGGCGGAAACAAAGTCACCGAAACCGTCGACCCGCAGGCGCGGCGGCCTACCAGCATCGAATCGAGACGAAATGACCACCTACCGCACAGAACTCGACGTCGCCGGCGTCGTCGAAACAATGCTCACCCCTGAGTTGCTCGCACGACTTCCGGAGAACAGCTCGACCGCGCCGTGGGAATGCCAATGCAGCGCCGTCGTATGGACAGCGCGCGGAAGCAAGGCGGCGACACAGGCGCTGCCGCCTGCGATTCGCGACACCGCGCGAGCGCTCAACGTTGTCGGTGGCATGGTGCGATACATGGATACGCCCGTCGGCAGCTACGACGAAGTGCTCGGTACCGTCGGATTCCGGCACGGCCGCGCCGCGCGCGGCAATGTCGCTTTCATGGCAGTGGATTCGGAGGCCAGCCTGGTCGGCGGCCGAACAAACTGGGCTATGCCGAAGACTCTGGCAACGTTCTCCGGTGAGCCGGCCGGCGGCTCAACGATGAGTGCGGCGGGCGCCGTGGGAACCCCGTGGCGGGTTGCGGCGACTCCGCGTGTTCTCGGGCCTGCAGTGCCGATTGGCTCGGCACTCACGGTGCTGCAACAGTTCCCCGACGGCACGGTGCGCGCGTGCAAGTTGAAGGCCAAAGGGTGGGCCCGTCCGCGTTGGTGGCGGTTGACGTCGAGGCGGAGACGACACTGCCCGAATGGCTCCGATCCGGGCGACACCTCGGCGCGGTCATCGAGAGGATGACCTTCAGCCTCGGGGTGCC
This sequence comes from Mycobacteriales bacterium, assembly GCA_038256175.1. Lineage (GTDB taxonomy): Bacteria > Actinomycetota > Actinomycetes > Mycobacteriales > Mycobacteriaceae > Antrihabitans. The sequence continues at coordinate 212 of JBBSKP010000084.1, read as the reverse complement.
GACCGAACTCAGCTGAACAAGGCCTGCACGTCCGAGGCTTACACCGGCGTTACGAGGCTCCCACCCCATTGCGTTCTTTGCCAGCATGGTCGTGAGACACGTCGTGGTCGGGATGCGGAGAAATGAGTGACGCGTGATTGATATGGGTGCGGCTCTTCTGGAGTGACGTCAGGCGGCTCGGGGGATCGTGCCGTTGAGGTAGCGGGATTCGT
>JBBSKP010000083.1:0-19420 GCA_038256175.1 Mycobacteriales bacterium | reverse complement strand
ATGCTCACGCGTCAACTCGAACAACTCACCGGCCGCACAGTCGTCCTGCAACCCGCCGTCTGAGCACCGCCCGATCCAACCCGGCTGCGCCGGGTGCTGTCGCCTGCCCGCTCACCTACCCATTTTCGAACCAGTCTTTTTGGAGGCTCTGCACTCCATAAAGACTCACGGGCGCGGAGCGCCGATCCGCACGCCACACTCGAGCATCGTTGTTCGAAGCAGGAACCCGGCCTCGCCGCCGATGATCTCGCTCACCAATTCGAGGTAGCGCTCGACGAACTCCGGGCCGTGCGGAGCGAAACCGGATTCCACAGGTTCCAGGTGATGCGCGATTTCATGCAGGACAACCAGCTCGCGCAGCGCCCACGCCGACCCCGAACTGTGCAGTGGCACAGCGATCGTCGCTGTCGCATTCTCGTAGTGCGCCGCCCGCTCTCCCGCCCGCGCGCGAACACTGACGTCGACCGACGCCCGGTCCCATTGCGCGCGAACCCAGTTCAGGGCCAGCACTTTGTCGACGTAGATCTGTACCGATTCCACCGACCCGAACCTGCGCTCGATGGGCAAGGTGATGTGTGATCCGAGCAGCTCGAGCGCACGCACACCGTGTTCGTCGGCACGATCGAAAACTCGACGCACGAGTTGCTCGGCGTCGTACACCTTGGCGCGCTGGCCGTCGCGGGCGCTCGTCACGAAGGCACGTTTGTCACGAAGGCAATTGGCCGCGAGCGCTGCCCAATTCGGGTGACGTGCCGATCCGCGCCGCACGCCCAGCTCGATCCCCGGCACGTCGGGCCGCCGACGAATATCCCGCACTCGCGCTGGAACCTCGCCACGTACCGCGTGCCTGCGATGTTTCGGAATAGAAGTCGCGAAGCTCGATCTGCTTGTCGCGCAGGACCAAAGCTGTACCCGTGTCCGCTGTCGGTGCGCCGACCACCTCGGCCTCCGCTTCCCGCTTCACCGTGGCGAGACGCTCCCCGATCCGATCCGCGTAGGCCTGCTGGAAGTTGAGCCGTGCTGTCACCGCGGCGACCGGAACGACCTCGCGACGAGCGACCTTTCGCCGGAACCTCACTTCGGTGACAATCCGCTCCATCGTGGCTTCGCGGTAGGCACCGGACTTGATGTAGGTGTCGGAAGCCCGAACCATCTGGACGATCAGGCTTGCATAGAGGGCTTCGCAGGCGTCGATATCGGTGTCGAACCCGTACGCATAGACCTGCGCCGACGACTGCGCGATGTCGCAGCGCACGTCGTTGGCCGCAGCAATCGCGAGGAACAGCCGGACATAGGTCCGCAGACCCTTCTTGCCTGGTTCGCCGATCCGGATCATCCGTTGCGCAGGTACCGACCGTCGCTCGCGGTTGGAGATGTGCGAACGGGCAACCGCAAGGTCGATCGAGGACTGCGTCGCGAGGCGTTGGGCAGCGGCCATGAAAGCCTCGGCCTCGTGTTCGTTCTCGGTCGACTCCGCCTGCCGCAACAGCCCGCCGATCCGAGTCAGCATCTTCTCGGAACTCACGGAGCCGAGGTTAGCGGTAGTCGCCGACAACTTCCTCCGTTGCCGGTATCGCCCCGTTTGCTTCTATTCCGTGCCAAAGTATCTTGCGATGTGCGTGCGGCAGTCGTTTCTGATGTGCGTGCCTGTCCGCGTCCGATTCCCCGGATACTGACCCCTGGAGTGATTCAATGCGTCTGACCACGAGATCCCTGCTTCCACGGGTGGTGGTGACGGCAACTGCCGTTGCACTGCTCGCCGCCACCGGCTGCTCGAGCGACAGCGACTCCGGCAATTCCGCGTCCTCGCACACCACCGACCGCGGCCCGATTACGTATGTCGAAGGTAAGGACACTACTGAAACCGGTGTAGTGAAGCAGCTCGTCGAGGTCTGGAATGCCGACCACCCCGACGAGAAGGTCACGTTCAAAGAACAGTCGAACGATGCCGATCAGGCACACGACGACTTCGTTCAGCACCTGCAGGCGAAGCAGTCCGACTACGACCTGATGGCCCTCGACGTCGTCTGGACCGCAGAGTTCGCAGCCAAGGGTTGGCTGCAGCCGCTCAAGGACAGCTTCGCGCTCGACACGGCCACGCTGCTCGCGCCGACCGTGGCAAGCGCGACCTACAACAACACGCTGTACGCGGCTCCGAAGAACACGAACGGTGGCCTGCTGTTCTACCGCAAGGACCTGGTGCCGACCGCACCGGCGACCTGGGCCGAGATGATGGGCGAGTGCGCGGTCGCCAAGACCAACAACATCGGCTGCTACGCCGGCCAGTACGCCCCGTATGAAGGCCTGACCGTGAATACCGCTGAGGCGATCAACTCACACGGTGGCGCGTTCGTCGGGGCCGACGGCAAGACTCCGACCGTCGACAGCCCGCAATCCCGGGCCGGTTTGGCTTCGCTCGTCGATGCGTACAAGAACGGCAACATCCCGCCGCAGGCGATCACGTTCAAGGAGCCGGAGAGCCAGCAGGCATTCGAAGACGGCCAGCTGCTGTTCCTGCGCAACTGGCCGTACGTCTACGGCACCGCAGCGAAGGACAGCTCGGCGGTCAAGGGCAAGTACGGCGTCGCACCGCTTCCGGGTGTGAACGGCGTCGGCACCTCGACGCTCGGTGGCTACAACGTAGGCATCAACCCTTTCTCCGAGCACAAGGCAACCGCAATGGATTTCCTGCGTTTCCTCACCAGTGAGAAGGCTCAGCGGATCATCGCCGAGGGCTCGCTCCCACCGGTACTCGGCTCCCTGTACGACGACCCCGCACTCGTCGCAGAGATGCCGTACTTGCCGGCTTTGAAGGAGTCCATCGCCAACGCCGTGCCGCGCCCGGTGACACCCTTCTACCCAGCCGTGTCAAAGGCCGTGCAGGACAATGCCTATGCTGCACTCAAGGGTGAGAAGTCGGTAGACCAGGCCATCATCGACATGCAGGCGGGCATCGAGTCGGCCGGGCAATAGCTCAGGAGAAATTTATGCCTGTTTCTGCTGGTGAAGCCAGCGGAGCCGAGCCAGACATCGCCGCGGCCGGGAGTAAACCTCCCGGCCGCGGTTCTGGAAAGAGTGGCACCGCGCGACGGCGACCGCTAGGTGGTCGCAACGCATGGCTGCTCATCGCGCCGGTACTCATCGCGTTGGCGGTCGTCATCGGCTACCCCGTCGTCCGCGCGGTCATCATGTCCTTCACCAAGGACGCCGGTCTGGACGAGAACACGGGCATGTTCACCGACGGCGGCAGCGCCGGGTTCTCCAACTACACGCACTGGCTATTTCAACAGTGCCCCTCGGTTACCGGCGAGATGGTCAGTTGCCCTCCCGGCACACTCGGATCGCAGTTCTGGGCGGCTGTCGGGACCACGCTGTTCTTCACCGTGGTGACCGTCGCACTCGAAGCCGGCATCGGCCTGTGGATGGCCGTCGTCATGGGCAAGTCGTTCCGCGGGCGCGCGCTGCTGCGTGCCGCGGTGCTGATTCCGTGGGCTATTCCAACGGCCGTCACCGCCAAGCTCTGGTACTTCATCTTCAGCTACGAAGGCATCGCCAACAAAGCTCTTGGCACCCACTTGCTGTGGACAAGTGATGCGTGGCCGGCTCGATCGGCGGTGATCATCGCCGATGTCTGGAAGACAACACCGTTCATGGCCCTGCTGATCCTGGCTGGGCTGCAGATGATCCCGCACGACGTGTACGAGGCGGCGCGTGTCGACGGCGCCTCGGCCTGGCAGCGGTTCACGCAGATCACGCTGCCGTTGGTGAAGCCTGCGTTGCTCGTCGCGATTCTGTTCCGCACTATGGACGCGCTGCGTATGTACGACCTGCCATGGATTCTCACAGGCAACAACCCGGCGACCCGCACGATCTCGGTCCTCGTCGTTCAGCAGGTCCGCCAAGGCTTCAACAGCGCTTCAGCGTTGTCGACCATCACCTTCGTACTGATCTTCATCGTGGCGTTCTTCCTCGTGAAGGTGCTCGGCGCCAACGCTGTTCGCACCCAAGAAGACCAGCGGAAGTGGGCGAAGTGATGGCACATCGTTCACCGGACGGCCCCGAGCCCGTGCTGGCCACACGCCGTAAGGGCCTGCGCGACTTCCGCATCTATGTCGGCGTGGTCATCATCGCCGTCTGGGGGTTGGCGCCTTTCTACTGGATGGTCGTCACCGCGTTTCGCGATCCCGACTACACCTTCGACGTGACGCCCTGGCCGACGCACCTCACCACCGAGAACTTCCGCAATGCGCTCTCGACGAGCAGTGGAAACAACTTCCCGCGGGCGCTCGGCAACAGCATGATCATCGGCGGGGCGAGCACACTGGTCGCGCTGGCTATCGGCATCTTCGCGGCGTACGCGTTGGCGAGAATGACGTTCCGTGGCAAGTACATCGTCGTCGGGCTGGTCCTCGGAGCCTCGATGTTTCCGGTGGTTGCGCTGGTAACTCCGTTGTTCCAGCTGTTCACCGATATCGGGTGGATCGGCCAGTACCAGGCGTTGATCATTCCGAACATCTCGTTCGTGCTGCCGCTGACCGTGTACACACTCACGTCGTTCTTCTCCGAGCTTCCGTGGGAGCTGGAAGAGGCTGCACGGATCGACGGTGCGAGCCGCGCCCAAGCCTTCCGGCTGGTGATGCTGCCGTTGGCGGCGCCCGCGTTGTTCACCACTGCAATCCTCGCGTTCATCGCGTCGGTCAACGAGTTCTTGCTCGCGAGCCAGCTCTCGAGCGACAAGACCGAACCGGTCACCGTTGCCATCGCGCGCTTCTCCGGAAACGACCCGCACGTTGTTCCGTATGCGGCGATCATGGCTGCCGGAACCATCGTCACGATTCCGCTGGTGATCATGGTCCTGCTGTTCCAGCGACGCATTATCTCGGGATTGACCGCGGGCGGGGTCAAGAGTTGACATGCATCCGATAGCGAAGCGTCAACGGCTCGAGGTACTGATCGGCGTCCTCGGGTTCTTCACGTTGATGGCTTTCGTCTCGGCGGGTGTGAGCATCTTGCGTGGCGATCCGGACATCGCTCAATCGGTCGTTCTACTACTTTTCACGGTGCTCTTCGGACTTGCACTCCTGGCTCGACGTCGAATCTGAGCCGTTCCTGGACTACCCTCTCAGGGGCTGGACTGGGATCCCTGCTAGGTGGACGTTAGGGTTAGCCGATCCGATGCCAGTGTCCAGGATGCAACGCCCTGGAAATCCGGAGGCCATGACCGTTGAGTTCGCATCGCACTACGGCAACCGGCTCTACGCTGCCTCCAGAACAGGCTGGAGCCGAGGTCACTGCGCCGACGGAAGGCCAAGTGGATAAGAAACGGCGCAAGACGAGCACCCGCCGGCGCCGCATTATTCGCCGAGTCCTCGCGTCGCTGGCCGTGATGCTCCTAGTCGTCCCTACCGCTGTCTTCGCGGTGAGCTACATCCGCGCAAACGTGCCGCGGCCGTCGGATATGCGCACCAATCAGGTCGCGACCATCTTCGCCTCCGATGGCACGAGCGTCATCAGCAAGGTCGTTCCGCCCGACGGCAACCGGACCGAAGTGCCGCTGGCGGACGTTCCGCTGCCCGTCCGAAACGCAGTTCTGTCGGCCGAGGATCGCAATTTCTACTCGAACCCAGGCTTCTCGGTGTCGGGTTTCCTCCGCGCGGCGCGCGACAACATCCAGGGCAAGGAAGACGCCGGCGGTGGTTCCACGATCACCCAGCAGTACGTCAAGAACGTTCTCGTCGGAACCGACCGCAGCGTCGGACGCAAGATGCGCGAGCTCGTCATCGCGGCCAAGATGGCTCGCGAATGGAGCAAGGACGACATCCTCGCGGCGTATCTCAACACCATCTACTTCGGCCGCGGCGCGTACGGGATCGCGGCGGCGGCGAAGGCCTACTTCAACAAGCCGGTCAATGCGCTGACGGCGGCAGAAGGTGGCGTGCTGGCGTCGGTCATCCGCAACCCGGCAGGCTTGGATCCCGAGCAATTCCTCGATGCGCTGCAAGCGCGTTGGACCTACGTCATGGACGGCATGGTCGAGATGGGCGTGCTGCGTCCCGACGAACGCACCTCGACGCCGTTTCCTGCGATCTTCCCTTCGAATCAGTTGGTCGACGACAACGCCGCCCGAGGGCCCGAGGGTTTGATCCGGACCCAGGTACTTCGCGAGCTGGCTGCGTCGGGGATCACCGACGAGCAATTGAACACCGGCGGCCTGCAGATCACGACGACTATCGACACCCAAGCGCAACGCGCCGCGGTCGATTCCGTGAACAGCGTTTTCGAAGGTGAGCCCCCCGAGTTGCGCACGGCCGTTGTCTCCATCGACCCGAAAACAGGCGGAGTGCGTGCCTACTACGGCGGCGCGAACGGAGCGGGATACGACTTCGCGCAGGCCCCGCTGCAAACCGGATCTGCATTCAAGGTCTTCGGCCTCGTTGCCGCATTGAAGGACGACATCCCACTTTCCGCGATGTACAGCAGCGCACCGCTCACCGTAGGAAACGTGCAGATTACGAACGTCGGCGGCGAATCCTGCGGTACGTGCACCATCGCTCAAGCGCTGAAACAATCGTTGAACACCAGCTTCTACCGGCTGACACTCTCGATGGAAAACGGCTCGCAGAAGATCGCCGATGCGGCACACGAGGCCGGCATTCCCGACACGATCCCCGGCCTGTCCGGCCGCACACTCACCCAGGACGGCGGGACCCCCGAAAACGGAATTGTGTTGGGCCAGTACCAGGTTCGGCCACTCGACATGGCGTCCGCGTACGCGACGCTGGCAGCATCAGGCATCTACCACGCACCGCATTTCGTCCAACGTGTCGTGTCGGCGGACGGGGCGGTCCTGCTCGATCGGCAATCCACACCAGGTGAGCGGCGCCTGTCGGCCGCAGTCGCGGACAACGTCACGCAGGCGATGCTCCCGATTGCGTCGTACTCACGCGGACATGGACTAGCCGGTGGTCGATCGTCGGCGTCGAAGACGGGCACGGCGCAATACGGCGATACCGGCGCGAACAAGGACGCCTGGATGGTTGGTTACACACCATCGCTGTCGACCGCGGTGTGGATCGGCACCGAACAGGCGCAGGCCATCACGAACATGTACGGCTCGTCCATCTACGGCTCCGGCCTTCCGTCCGACATTTGGAAAAAGACCATGGACGGCGCTCTCGACGGCACCGACAACGAAAAGTTCCCTTGGCCTGATCCCGTGGGCGGGCAGGCAGGCGTCCCGTCGTACAGCGGCCAATCGTCGCCGGCCGCTTCCGGGACACCGCCGCCTCCGCCGCCCATTCTGCTACCGCCACTTCCGCCGCTGCCCCGGACATTGGAGATCCTTCCCGGGATCGTCATTCCCCTACCCGGGTAGCCGCTGTCTGGATAAACGTTGCCCTGGCGGAGTAAGGAGAGTTACTTGACCGACGGCCGTGACCTGCCGGTGCGTGTCATCGATTCGCACATCCACCAATGGGATCCGCTGAGCACACCGCGCGAGATCAGCCTGATCGCTCGGCCGCTCCATTACTTCCCGGCCATGCTCAACACGGCATTCAAGCTGTTCCCGAAGTCGGAGCGGGAGTCGATCGCCGACCCGTTGTATCTGGCGAATCCCTACCTGCCCTCGCGCTACGCAGAGGACGCCGGCGGCTTGCAAGTGGAATCCGTTGTGCACGTCGAGTCGGGGTGGCGTGGTTGGGGCGATTTCGCCAGCGTCGACGAAACCAAGTGGATTGCGGGCTTGCCGTTCGGTGAGCATTCGCCGCCATTGGGCGCGATCGTCGCTGCTGCCGATCCCACCGAGCCGGACTTCGCTGCCGTGCTCGACGCACACCTGGCCGCGTCACCGCTGGTTCGTGGCGTGCGCGCGATCGCGGCATACCACCCGGATCACGGTGTCCGATCGTGGTCGAAGACGCAGCGGCTTCTTGTCGCTCCACGCTTTCTCAACGGGTTCGCTCAACTCGCCGAGCGCAACCTCGCGTTCGACGCGTGGGTCTACTCGCACGACCTCCCCGATGTCGCAGAGCTAGCGCGGCGATATCCGGAGGTCGACATCGTGCTCGACCACTTCGGAACTCCCGCGGGAGCACTCGGACCGGTCGGGCGCAGCACCGGTCGTTCTGCGACCGAGCGGCGGGGATTGTTGGACGCGTGGCGCGACGACATCGCAGCCGTTGCCGCGCGGCCCAATGTCGTTGCGAAGCTGAGCGGTCTGACGCTTCCGGTCCTCGGCCATCAACTACCCCTGCGCGGACATTCGGTTCCTGTTGCCGAACTCGTCGAGCGCATCGAACCGCTGGTCCGGCACACCGTCGCGGTATTCGGACCCGGCCGCGTGATGTGGGGATCTAACGCACCGATGGAGAAACCGGTCAGCAGTATGGTCGGCGTCGTTCGGGCGGTGCTCGAGGTGCTGGGAGACCGTAGCCAAGACGAGATCGATCAGATCTTCAGGCGTACCGCGCAACGGGTATACAAGATCGAGGTGCAGGCCTGAACGCACGAACGGCACTTTCGTTCGATTGGATCGAACGAAAGTGCCGTTGGTTCAAGCGATCTAGTCGTCTGCGCCGATGATGAACGCTTCCAGCGCGGTGCGCGCCTTGTCGTCCGCCATCTGGACCGGCGGGGACTTCATCAGGTATGCCGAGGCCGGATAAACCGGTCCACCGACGCCACGATCGAGAGCGATCTTGGCGGCGCGCACGGCGTCGATGATGATGCCGGCCGAGTTCGGCGAGTCCCAGACCTCGAGCTTGTACTCCAGGTTCAGGGGAACGTCACCGAAGGCGCGGCCTTCGAGGCGGACGTAGGCCCACTTGCGGTCATCGAGCCAGCCGACGTGATCCGACGGACCGATGTGCACGTTGCCGGCACCGATGTCGCGGGTCAGGTTGGAGGTCACGGCCTGCGTCTTCGAGATCTTCTTCGACTCGAGGCGCTCACGCTCGAGCATGTTCTTGAAGTCCATGTTGCCACCGACGTTGAGCTGCATCGTGCGGTCGAGCTGCACGCCGCGGTCTTCGAACAGCTTGGCCATCACGCGGTGGGTGATGGTGGCACCGACCTGGCTCTTGATGTCGTCACCGACGATCGGGACACCGGCCGCCTTGAACTTCTCCGCCCAGACCGGGTCGGATGCGATGAAGACGGGGAGCGCGTTGACGAAGGCGACGCCGGCGTCGATGCACGCCTGTGCGTAGAACTTGTCCGCGTTCTCCGAGCCGACGGGCAGGTAGGAAACGAGAACGTCGACGTTCGCGTCCTTGAGTGCCTTGACCATGTCGACGGGCTCGGCGTCGGAGAGCTCGATGGTCTCGGCGTAGTACTTGCCGATGCCGTCGAGTGTCGGTCCGCGCTGCACGACGACGTCACTCGGGGGCACGTCTGAGATCTTGATGGTGTTGTTCTCGCTCGCGAAAATCGCTTCGGAGAGGTCGAAGCCGACCTTCTTGGCGTCCACGTCGAATGCCGCGACGAACTTGACGTCGCGCACGTGGTACTGCCCGAACTTCACATGCATCAAGCCGGGAACGGTTGCGGTCTCATCCGCATCCTTGTAGTACTGCACGCCCTGCACGAGGGAAGAAGCGCAGTTACCCACGCCCACAATGGCTACGCGCACATCGGTGGCGTTCTCAGCCTTGGTTTTAGTCATGGCCGTGGTCTCCTTCTTTCGGTAATGCCGATTTCGTTGATTGCTCGGCGGCAATCAGTTCGTTGAGCCAACGCACTTCGCGCTCGCTGGATTCGAGGCCTAGCTGATGAAGTTGTTTGGTGTAGCGATCGAGCGATCCGTCGCTCTTGTCGCTACCGACGCGCCCGATGGCCTCTCGTAAGCCCTCGCGGCGCTCCTCGACTTGGCGACGCCTGCCTTCGAGAATCCGCATCCGCGCCTCTGCGGGTGTGCGGCTGAAGAAGGCGAGGTGTACGCCGAAGCCATCGTCGGTGTAGTTCTGCGGCCCGGTGTCAGCGACGAGTTCGGAGAATCGTTGCCTACCGAGTGGGGTCAGCTGGTATACCCGACGAGCACGGCGCTTCAAGGTGCCCTGCGGTCCCGCGTCTTCGGCAATCAACCCGTCAGCTTGCATGCGGCGAAGCGTGGGGTAGAGAGATCCGTACGAAAACGCACGGAAGGCGCCGAGTAGGCCGGTGAGCCGCTTGCGCAACTCGTACCCGTGCATTGGCGCCTCCAGGAGCAGCCCGAGTACTGCCAGCTCCAGCACGGGCGTCACCTCCTGAGCTCCTTGTGAACATAACCGACTGATGCGATGCCAAACTATATCGCACCGATATAGTTTTTGAGTAGTGACTGTGACACATCGACAGCAATGTTGGATGCGACACAGCGATCGTCAGACCAGGTAAGGGCCGGTTTCAGTGCCCGTAGGACGCAACCCGCGTGATCTCGCCAGCGAAGGTGGCCTCGATATAGCCGCCCGAGTGCGCCTCGGTCGCGACGTAGATCCGGAGCTGCGGCGCAACATCGGCCATCTCGAACATGACGTGGCTGAGCTTTGCGTCGGGAATCCCAATTCTCTGGGGTGCGCCCGCCATCAGGTCGACAAGCCGGGCGATGTCGACCGTGCCGATATCGAGCACCGGCGCGTTCGGATCGCGCGACGACACGCTGCCGGGATCGAACCCGCCTCGAAAGAGGAAATCCTGCGAACGGTTCGGTTCGACGGCCCGCGAACTGGTCGCGTAGTCGTCGTTCGGGTAAAACGTCACGTCATCGGCGATCGTGTCGCCGAACTTGGCGCGGTACAGGTCGACGTACAGCCGGATGCCGTCGGCGGTGGCGAAGCTGACCTTCGGCGCAACGATAGGCACGACGCCAGACCGTGGCGGCGGTGCAGTTGTCGATGCAGCGGTGGAGGTCAGTACCGCAACAGCCGAGGACGCGTTCCCATCGCTTGCACCCGACCGCATGACCAGCCACGCGGCAACTGCCACGACCCCGACCAGCGCGACGGCGCCGAGCAGCACTGGCACCGCTGCTTGGCGGGCGGGCGCTCGCGGCATAGGCGGATCGGGAAGGTCGACCGTCGCCTGGAGGTCTGCGACGACCGCTTGGAGCTCACCCAACGTCTTGGCCGATCGGGCCCGCGCAACGCGCGCCGAATGTTCGTCGAAGCTCAGCTGCCCCTCGCTGTACGCGTTGTCGAGAGCCGTCGCGGCGGTCGCGCGATCGATATCGCGCGCACGCATCCCGGCGGTTTGCCTAGCCACTGGACCTCTTCCTCGCGTGAGCGCCTATTTCTCGGGGTCGAACGGGTGCACCGACACAAAGTTCCCAGCCATGTCGACAGTCAGAAATCCAGACTCCTGCTGCTCGTTTGTCGCGTGAATCGACAGATCTGGCCCGTCTTCTTCCGCACGAGCGACCAGGTAGATCGTTTCGATATCGGCGCCGAGGTTGAGGCTCTCGCCAGCACCAGCGAAGATGCCGGCCATCCGGTCGACGTTCATCGCTGCAAGATCGATCATCGGCACCTTCGGATCGCGGGTGCCTGAATTCGACGGATCGTTCCAGTCGCCGTCGTAGCGATAGGTCACCTGCTTGCGAGGCACGCTCGGATCGGGGCGGAAGACCACGATGTAGTGCTGATACGCGGTCAGATCATCGACCATCGTGGTGCCGAATTTGTCGCGGACCGCGCCGATCACCTCGTTCAGCCCCTGCTGCGAGAGATATCCGGTCTTCGGCAGATCCGGGGTTTGCCCGCCGGCAGCACCGGATTCGTCCGTCCCGCCCGACAGCCGGATGAGCAGGAACACCATCAACAGGGTCACCAACGCAGGAATTGCAATCTGCAGAAACTTCATGCGGTTCGGTTGGGGTTTTGTGGGCTTGGTGAACTGACGCCCTCCGGTGTTGCCACGCTGCGTTGCCATCGGTGTGGCGCCCTGAATGTCGCGTATCAAGGCGTGCAACTCGCCCAGCGATCTCGCGTTCATCGCGGCATTGACCCGGGACTCGTGCTCCGCCGACGTGAGCTGACCATCTGCCAGTCCCAAGTCCAATGACGCGCAGGCCGCGGCACGATCTTCGTCCCTCGCACGCTTAGTGGTGGGAAATCCGGTCGGCACGCAGACAGCATAGATTCGACCCCGCCTACGTGCGCGCTGGTAGCGGAAGATCGCGCTACGACGCGAGGGACATCGGCGCCCAACTCGCCCCAGCCGCAAGCAACGCACGTACTCTGGTTCCCGTGCGGATACAGCGACAAGTGGTGGACTACGCGCTTCAGCGCCGGTCCCTGCTTGCCGAGGTGTACGCGGGACGAACGGGCGTTTCCGAGGTATGTGACGCAAGCCCCTATTTGCTGCGTGCGGCCAAATTTCACGGTCGCGGAAGCAGTGTCGTATGTCCCATCTGCCGAAAAGAACAGCTAACGCTCGTATCCTGGGTCTTCGGCGACAAGCTCGGACCGATCTCTGGTTCGGCTCGTACGTCCGAAGAGTTGGTCCGGCTGGCAGCGGCGCGTGAAGAGTTTTCAGTGCACGTCGTCGAGGTGTGCCGAACGTGCAGCTGGAATCACTTGGTTCAGTCGTACGTGCTGGGCGTCGCGCCCGTTCCGAAGCGTTCGCGCCGGGCGACAGCCCACGAGCCGAGTCGTCGCACCGCGACTGAATAAGACCGATGCCCGGGCGCGGAGCAGTCGATATCGACTATTGCTCCGCCGCGCCTCGGGAGACAGTTCGACCACGGGAGTTTGTCAGTGTCTTTTCCGTCTCGCCCCTACGGCGACCAGCCTGGTGACCGCCAGGCTGGACAACATCGACCGAGTGAGCCGCCGCCAGGTGCACGCCCGCTACCGCCCCCACCGGCGGGTCGACCAGTAGGCGGACAGCCACCGCGCAATGTTCCCGGCCCGCCACCGGGTCGACCGCAAGGCCCGCCGGGTCGACTGCAAAGCCCGGCGCCTGGTCGACCGCAAAGCCCGCCGCCCGGCCAAGCACCGCAAGGGGTCCGACAAGGACCACCGCCGGGGTATCGCCAGGGCCCGCCGCCGGGACAACGCCCCGCGCCGAACCAACCCGTCCGCCCGCCTGCTGCTCCGCCGCGGACGGCCGCAGGCAACCGTCCACCGGGTGGTCCCCCACCAGGCAATTCGGGCGGCAACGGCAACGGCGGTGGAAAGTCTCCGCAGCCGCCCAAGAAGTCGACGCGTTGGCGCACTGTGCGCCGGACGCTCTATTCGTTGATCGCTCTCGGGATCGTTGTACCCCTCGTTGCATTCCTCGTCGCCTACGCGATAGTCGACGTCCCGCGTCCCGGCGATATCAGGACCAACCAGGTAGCGACCATCTATGCCTCCGACGGCACGTCGGTTCTGAGCAAGGTCGTGCCGCCCGAAGGCAACCGCACCGACGTCGCGATCGATCAGATTCCGGTGCACGTCCGCAACGCCGTGATCTCCGCCGAGGACCGCGATTTCTATTCCAATCCGGGCTTCTCGGTCTCCGGCTTCGCACGCGCTGCCAGGGACAACATTCTCGGCAAGGACAGCGCCGGCGGCGGTTCGACGATCACCCAGCAGTACGTGAAGAACGCGCTGGTCGGCAACGAACGCTCGCTCACCCGCAAGATGCACGAACTCGTGATCTCGTCGAAGATGGCCCGGCAGTGGAGCAAGGACGACATCCTTGCCGCATACCTGAACACAATCTATTTCGGCCGCGGCGCGTACGGAATCGCGGCGGCGTCGAAGGCGTACTTCAACAAGCCGGTCGAAGCGCTGACCGTCTCCGAGGGCGCTGTGCTCGCGTCGTCGATCCAGCAGCCGTCCGCACTCGATCCCGAAACCAACCCCAAGGGTGCGCAGGAACGCTGGAACTACGTGCTCGACGGCATGGTCAGCAGCAACATGCTGACGGCGGCCGATCGCGATGCGACGCAGTATCCGCAGGTGATCCCGCTGAACTCGGTGGACAACCCGAATCAGGACGCGGGCCCGGAAGGTTTGATCAAGACCCAGGTGCTCAACGAACTTGCCGACGCCGGCGTCAGCGAGCAGGAGTTGAACACCGAGGGCTTGCAAATCACCACGACGATCGACCCGAAGGCACAAGCCGCGATTGTCGATGCGGTCACCAAGAACATGGAGGGTGAACCGTCGGAGCTGCGTTCCGCAGCGGTGTCCGTCGACCCGCGTACCGGAGCTGTGAAGGCGTACTACGGCGGACCAGACGGCAAGGGCTTCGACTTCGCGAACTCCGGCCTGCAGACCGGTTCGTCGTTCAAGGTCTTCGGTCTGGCCGCCAACCTCGACGCGGGCATCCCGCTGTCGAAGATGTACGACAGCTCGCCGGTCACAGTCAACGGCATCACGATCAGCAACGTCGAAGGTGAATCCTGCGGTACGTGCACCATCGCAGAAGCGCTCAAGCGTTCACTGAACACCAGCTTCTACCGCATGCAGCTTGCGCTCGACAACGGTCCCCAGAAGATCGCCGATATCGCTCACAAGGCGGGCATCCCGGAGGAAATCCCAGGTGTCGGTCCGACCCTGACCGAGCCCGACGGCGCGGGCCCGAACAACGGAATCGTGCTCGGCCAGTACCAGTCACGGGTGCTCGACATGGCGTCGGCTTATGCCACATTGGCTGCGTCCGGCACGTACCACGCTCCGCATTTCGTGCAGAAGGTTGTGACGGCCGACGGCAGCGTGCTGCTCGATCGCGGTACTCCTCCTGGTGAGCAGCGCATCGACAAAGCGGTCGCGGACAACGTGACGTCGGCGATGAAGCCCATCGCCGGCTACTCGCGTGGCCACAACCTCGCCGACGGACGCGCCTCCGCATCCAAAACCGGTACGGCCCAGCTGGGCGACACCGGCGAGAACAAGGACGCGTGGATGGTCGGATACACCCCGTCGCTGTCCACAGCCGTGTGGGTGGGCACGGAACAGGGCCTGCCGTTGCGTAATTCCTACGGCGGATCGATCTACGGTTCGGGGCTCCCGTCCGACATCTGGAAAGCCACGATGGACGGTGCGCTCGACGGCACCGACGTCGAGAGCTTCCCGGACCCCGCGCCGATCGGCGGCCAGGCTGGTGTGCCCGCATACACGGCGCCCTACGTGCCAAAGTCGACGACGGTAGCGCCGACCACAGTGGCGCCACCACTGGTGATCACACCGACTCAGGTCGAGATCCTCCCGGGCATCACCATCCCGATCCCGGGTATCGCGCCGCAGACACCGCCGCAGCCGACCACACCGCAGACCACCGAGCAGGGTCCCCTGCCGGGGCAGCCGGTCGAACCGCAAAACGGCGCCCCAGGAGGGAACCGGCTTCGCAACGGTGCCGGCGGGTAGCCTCGGGTCCCGTGGCGAACGATAGCGGGAACCTGTAGCAGTGAGTGACGAACGCGCACTAGTAGCGCCTGCGCCGCTCGCGGAAGATTCCCGCTCGGCAGACTGGCGAGATCTGCCGAGCCGGACCGACCCGATGACGGCCGAACTGTCCGACATCGTCGGCGGACCGGTCGGTAGGCACGCTGTCATCGGCCGAACGCGCTTCCTCACGCCGATGCGTGTGCTGTTCCTACTCGCCATCGTCTTTCTTAGCCTGGGCTGGTTCACCAAGGCCGGGTGCATCCAGCAGGCCGCTGTCGGGCCGGACGGCGCACCCGGTCTCGACTGGAGCGGAAGCCGGCAGTACGTCGCGATGTGCTACTCGGACACCGTGCCGCTCTTCGGCGCGGAGCGACTGAACGAAGGTGCTTTCCCGTACAAGAAATCGTGGGTCGAACCCGATGCGAACGGCTTTCCGCAAACGCGCTACATGGAGTACCCGGTAGTTTCCGGGCTGTACCAGTACGCGGCGATGAAGGTCGCGAAGGCGTGGGACGCAGCGGTGTGGCTACCGCAAGCGCTGCAGGTGGCGATCTATTTCAACGTCGTTGCGTTTGGCCTCGCGTTGGCGTGGCTCGTAACGGTATGGGCGAGTGCTCTTTTGGCCGGTCGACGGGTCTGGGACGCGGCCATGATCGCCTGCTCGCCCCTTGTAATCGTGCACGCCTTCACAAACTTCGATCCGCTGGCGACGTCGTTCGCCGCGGCAGGACTGCTCGCCTGGTCCCGTAAGCGACCCGTGCTCGCCGGGATCCTGCTCGGCATCGGCGGTGCGACAAAGCTCTATCCGCTGCTCCTGCTCGGCCCGCTACTCGTGCTCTGTCTGCGGACCGGAAAGGCCCGTTCGTGGCTGCCAGCGTTCACCGCATCGATCGGTGCCTGGCTCGTCGTCAACCTGCCCATCGCGGTGCTTTTCCCACGCGGATGGGCAGAGTTCTTCCGGCTCAACACCGATCGCCATGCCGATCCCGACTCCATTTACAACGTCATCATGTCGTTCACCGGATGGTCCGGCTTCGACGGTGAACTCAGCGCAACCGATAAGCCCGTATGGCTGAACTTGGTGTCCCTGGGGCTGTTTGCCGTTGTGTGCGCCGGAATCGCGTGGATGGCGTTGACCGCACCGCGTCGACCTCGGGTTGCCCAGCTGTGCCTGCTGCTGGTGGCGGGGTTCTTGTTGACCAACAAGGTGTGGAGCCCGCAGTACTCGCTGTGGCTCGTGCCGCTGGCGGTGCTCGCCTTACCTCATCGACGAATCCTGTTGGCATGGATGACAATCGACGCATTCGTATGGATACCGCGAATGTATTACTACCTCGGCGAGCAGAACAAGGGTCTGCCGGAGGAGTGGTTCACCGGCGCCGTGGTACTGCGCGATATCGCAGTTGTCGCGTTGTGCGCGTTGGTGGTTCGGGAAATCTATCGGCCGAAGGAAGACATCGTCCGCTACGGATTTGTCGATGATCCCGCAGGCGGAGTGCTCGATCAGGCAGAGGACGCTCCCCCCTCCTGGTTACCGGAGTGGCTGCGGCCCAAGGCGAAAGCCGACGTCGGAGTCGGCTGAGTCGGTAGCGAGGCGGCGGCTACGAGCCGACCGCGGGCAGTTCGAACACGCATCGAGGGCCCGGCGCGTTGGCCAACCTCTGGTCGAGGGTCGCCAACCTCGCGCCGACTGCCTCGGCTGTGGCGACATACCAGCCGTCATAGGCCGTCACGTTGTCGCGAAGTTCCCATATGCGTGCCGCGAACGGTTCAAATGGGAAGTACTCAACCCTCAGCGCGAGCAGATCGGAATGCGCCAGCGACGCCGTATCGTCGCTGATCAGCCCAGCCTTCGCCGCTCGACGCAAGATATTGGCAACCTCAGCGGGCATGAGGTGCGGAGCCGCCAAATCCTCCGAACCGAGCAGTTCGTCGGCCCATGTGCCGTCGGTCCCACTGTCGACCAGCGCCGCGACGACGAAGGACGCATCTACGACGAGCGTCACCGGCGATCGGCATCCCGCTCAGCGAGTATCGCGCTTGCCGGGAGGCGGCTACCGGTGCGGTGCTTCCGGTCCCGAATGTGCGAAACGAGAGTATCGGCATCGGGACGCGAAGTGAGTTCTACAAGTTGCATGCGCACGTATTCCTGGAGCGATCGACCGGTTCGTGCGGCGCGCGCGGCAAGTTCGTCTCTCGTCTCGTCGGGCACATCCCGAATCGTAATCGAGGTTGGCATAGCAGCATTATGCTGCTACTGCATTCGAATTGCAAGCACCCGGCTGCGATCCTGCCGCAGCCGGGCCGACAGATACGTCAGACCTCAGCCACGACGCGGTCCGCGTCTTCGCGATCTTCCCGACGATTCCGCACCACACTTGTAAGGAATGCAGCACCGATCAGCACGATTCCCACGAGCCCGGTGAGGATCTCGTCGACGTGCACACCGATCGACACGAGCAGGATCACAGCAAGCGCACCGATCGCCCAATGCGCACCGTGCTCGAGGTAGACGTACTCCGACAGGGTGCCCTTACGGACGAGGAACACGGTGATTGACCGGACGAACATCGCACCGATGAAGCCGAGACCGAGCGCGATGATAATCGGGTCCGCTGTGATCGCAAACGCGCCGATGACACCGTCGAACGAGAACGACGCGTCGAGCACTTCCAGGTAGAGGAAGAGGAAGAAGCCGGCTTTACCCGTTGCCTTGACAGCGCTGCTCGGCCCGGTGTGATCTTCGGGGTGGAACATGGATCCGAGACCGTCGACCGTGATGTAGGTGACCAGGCCGAGAGCGCCCGCAACCATGACCGTCGAGATGTGATCGTCATCTGCGAGGAACTCGGCTGTCACCACCAATGCCAACGCCGCGATGACAACGGAGAGTTGATCGAGCTTGCCGATCCGGGCAAGAGGCCTCTCCAGCCATGAAAGCCAGGTGATTTCACGCTGTTCGAAAATGAAGTTCAGGAAGAGCATCAGCAGGAAGACGCCACCGAAAGCTGCGATCTGCGGGTGCGCGTCGGTGAGCAGCTGCTCATAGCTTTCCTGGCCAGACCCCTCAGGAGGCGGGTTCAGCGCCAGATCGAACGCGCGGAACGGGTCGAGGCCCGCGGTGATCCAGACGATCGCGAGCGGAAACACCAGCCGCATACCGAAGACGGCGATGACGATACCGACGGTCAGGAATATCCGCTGCCAGAAGTCGCTCATCCTTTGCAGGACGGTGGCGTTGATGACGGCGTTGTCGAACGACAGCGACACCTCGAGAATGCCCAGAATCGCGCAGAGGAACAGCGCCTCAGGACCGCCATAGAGAAACGCGACTACCAGCGAGATGATCGTGACGACAATAGATATGCCGAAGATACGCACTACCACGAATCGTGGCCTTTCTAATAGGTCGAAGTGTGGCCTGCGGCGACTCCGGTGAGTCGTACCGTGCCACGTGCGTGGACCCTACCCAAGAACGGGTAAAGCCCACGCACGGGTCGCGCAGTGTGGCTGGACGCTAGACGTTGACGCCGTAGTCCTTGGCGATGCCGGCCAGCCCGGAGGCGTAGCCCTGGCCGATCGCGCGGAACTTCCACTCGGCACCGCTGCGGTACAGCTCGCCGAAGACCATCGCGGTCTCGGTGGAGGCGTCCTCGCTGAGGTCGTAACGGGCAAGCTCGTTGCCGTTGGCGCGGTCGACGACGCGGATGTAGGCGTTGCGGACCTGACCGAACGACTGCGCGCGTGTATCGCCGTCGTAGATCGAGACGGGGAAGAAGATGTTGGTGATGGTCGGCGGAGTCGCGGCCAGATCGACGTTGATCACCTCGTCGTCGCCTTCACCCTCACCGGTGAGATTGTCGCCAGTGTGCTCGATCGAACCCTCGGGCGAGCGCAGGTTGTTGAAGAAGACGAAGTGCTGGTCGGAGACGACCTTCTTGCTCTCGCCCGTCGCGATGGCGCTCGCATCGAGGTCGAAGTCGGCACCGGTCGTGGAGCGGATGTCCCAGCCAAGTCCGACGGCGACGGCTGTGAGGTTCGGAGCTGCCTTCGTCAGCGAAACATTT
>JBBSKP010000082.1:0-19456 GCA_038256175.1 Mycobacteriales bacterium | reverse complement strand
GCAGGCGTCATCATCGACGACTTCGGCGGCGAAACACTCGCCACGCCCGACCATTACGGACGAGACTGGGCGCTGACCAAGCGCTGGGGAATCGCCCTCGACAACGGATCACTCGTATTCCGAAACGACACCGAGCTCGAGGCGTAACCCTGGTTGCGCCTTTGGCTGATTCTCACGTGCTGACCACGATCTCGTAGCCGATCTCGATAGCCGCCGAAGCAATCGCATCGACCAGTGCTGGATGATTCAACGGTTCCGAGAAATCCGGAGACCGCGGAAACGCGTCCACCGCCGGGGCGAATACGGTGACACACGTGCGACCCGTCATCGACGAGACCGAACGCAACCCGTCCAGATTCGGCCAAGCCTGCACAAAGGCCCTGGCCCACGCCCTCGTGAAGTCCTTGCGACCCGCATTGATCCCATGCGATGCGCCCGCCGCCAACGGCCACATTCCGGTCAGATCGAGTAACCGCAACGGACGAGTGAACCGGAAACCGGTCAGGTACGGGTTCCGGCGCCCCGTATTCAGAATCCGTCGATGCTGCTGAAATGTCTCAGCCAAGGCTGTCGGTACATCTAGCGCCAGATAGGACACCCCGTAGTCCGGGTACACCTGCGGCGGCATCGGATGCGGCTCCCACCGACACGAAAGCACCGGCCCAAATCGGCGGACGTCGTTCCACGGTGTGACGTGCGCGCCAGTGGTGGTGTGTATCCGCCACACCACCGTCTTTGTGTCGAACGTCGTGAGCGCCGGATCCAGTCGGCCTCGCAACTCATCGGCAGGAGGCGGGTGCGGCAGCTTTGCGATCACGGCATATGCGCGAGACTTGCGGCAATGTCGATCACCGGTTCCGGCTCGCCACCGCCGGCCAACCAGGTGCGCGGCGACACTTCCGCACCCTTGACGATCAACTCGGATTGAGATTCGGTGAAGAATTCCGCAACCTCGAGTGGGTGCAGATCGTCCGGTAGAGCGGCCAGCACCTCCGCAATATAGGGCAGAGCGCCCGTTTCATGGAACTGCCACTGTGGCAGCATGTTTCGGCGGCCCAGCCGCATCGCATATATTGCGCCGGCTGCGATCCGATGCCGGATGCGGGACGGATCGACGCCGAGCAATTCCGCAGCTTCAGCGACCGTCATTGCCGATTCCGCCGCTGCTGCCAGGTGACCGATAGTGGATACCACCACTCGCCTGGCGGCGTCAGGGACCAGTGTGATCCCTCCATACTCGGCCAGGAAACCCTGCGCAGCTGGCGTCAACGCGGCAGCGGATGGCGACGCAAGCCTGTCGCCGAGTGCAGCATCGATGCTGTGCACCAGATCCGACTCCGACACACGCAGACCGCGTGCACCTAGATATCCCGCAATCGTTTCAACCGACATCACACACCACTTCCTTGTGCGCACAGTTTAGCACTCCGTGCGCATTCGTGCGGGATACTTCGAAAACGACTAGACCACCTGCGATTCGCCATCCGGTCGCGGTTCACGCTTCGCCGCGACGGCGACACATGCCGGGCACACGGTGGCACCCTCCACGGTCCAGCCGTTGACGCGAGCCATCTCAGCGGCGACGGCCTCACGATCCAAAGCCGTCCATAGAGGGGCCCTGTCGCACAGGTCGCAGCTGAAACGCCAGGTCTTCCAGCCTTCAGCGGTAGGTGTTAGTTCAGCTGGCATGAAAACCATTGTGCCGCAACGCCGACCATCGCATGGTGTGTGAATTTACTCATGCCCGTTTCGGCAGTACGTGCGGTGTTGTTTGCCCCCGCCGAATGCACCTGATTGGGTGACGAGCATGCATCTGCGATTGGTCCCGACCCCGGACCCGGGTCCCGACGAGATCGAGTACAGACTGACACCACGACAGGCGATCATCGTCGCCGCAATCGCCTCGATCATGGCCGACGACGTCTATGACGACATCGACGAACTCGGCGACACACCAATAACGCCATTCATGCGCCCAGGCCCTGCCGTACTGGACCTGTACCCACCGATCACCTGGACCCAGAACTCGCAGTGGCGCCGACACGCCGCACGCGCATTCGACGACCTGGCCGCAGACATCGACGCAGGCCACTCCCCCACACCAACATGCACCGCCGAAGAAATGGCACTACACCTAATCCTGGACCGCTCCCGCGACATGCACACAGACGGCGAACTCGACCACCTCATCACCCGCACCAACGCCCAGCCAGACGACCACAACTGGGACGCACCACGGGAATACCTCTTCGAAGACGACGACGTCCTCACCCTCTCCGGCCCCACACCCGCACCTCTCACCGAATTCCTCACCCCCACAGAATGGTTCACCCCATTCGACTCCAACAACCCGCGCGACCCGAACCGCGCGGATTCCGACGGTTAACCTCCATGACTGCCGTTGCGTTCGATGTGACTTAACGCGCTCTACCGTTGTGAAGGAGTGTGTTTGAGTTGCCAGATCCTCCTGACCCCGATTCCGGACCGGGTTGAGGATGCCGGTGCTGCGCCGCCCATGCGATCGCCCTCACCGCGGACGCAACCCCTGACAACTCGCGTCCACGTCAATACGATTGGCCAACATATTTGGCCAAATTGGTTGTAGGCTGATGCCATGAACAGTGACGGCGTACACGACCTAGACCACCTCATCAACGCCCACCAAGGTGCCGTAGCAGGTGAAGCGCAGACCCGCGCGATGCTCCACGATGCGATCCGAGTTGCGCTCGCGACCGGCGAGCGCGGCGCCCAAGCAGACATCGCCCGCCGCAGCGGCTACTCACGCGAACGACTCCGCCAAATCGCACAATCCACCGCACAAACGCCGGCCACCGACGGCCACTGGGCCCACAACCCCACTGCCGTTCTGACGTTCGGACAGATACTCGTCGCCGCCCACTGGTTAGACACCCCACACGACGTTCTCTACTACTTCGAAAAGCCCTCGAAATACGACGACCTACACACACTCTGGCTCAACACCGACGAACCATCCCCCGACGACAACAACCCGTTCTGGGAGACCTTCCTCGATCAACTCGACCAGAAATAGCCAACGATGCACATCACGCGGCCCATCCCCGCTTCACGTCTCGAGTACAAGCGGCATGGTATGGCAGAACTGTGGTTGCGATCGACAGGTTCTATCCATCGAGCAAGACCTGCTCGACGTGCGGGGCCATCGCCTCGAAGATGCCGCTCAACGTTCGGGAATGGACGTGCCCGTGCGGCGCGGTTCACGATAGGGACGTGAACGCGGCGAGAAATATTCTCGCCGTCGGACTGACGGTGACAGCCTGCGGAGATGGTGTGAGACCGCCCCGCGCGTGAGCGCGGGAAGGCAACTAAATATGGCTTTGCGGCCATATGGTCTTCATGCCATACTTTCGGGGTGGATGTCGACGCCCCTGAGGAACTGTTCGACTGGCTCGATCGCACCGAAGCGAAGGCCGATGCCGGCGACGAACACGCGCGCCGAACACTGGCACGAGCAACCGACGCGCTCAGCCAGCTGCGTAACCTCGACGGCCCGCCAACCACAGAGACCCCCGACCTAAAACGTGTGCGGCAATCCAAAGAGTTCACAGTATGGCGAACCGCGCACCCCTTCGACCCCGACATCGCATTCCGACTGATCTGCTGGTTCCCACCCGCCAGCAACACCGTCGTCGTTGCACTATTCGGCGCCGACAAGGCCCGAATGGGCGATGTGTTCTACAACAGCGTCGGCATCCGAGCCGACACCCTCATCCGAACGTGGAAACACCAAACCGAGGAAAAGGATCAACAATGAAGAACACCGACCACCCCCGCTTTTCCCGCGCTAACGACCGCATCGAGCGACTCTCAGCGAAACCCTCCATCGCGTCCGACGTCAGTCGCTTCGCCGAAGAACGCGCCATCGTCAACCGCGTCTACGCCCAAGGATTGGCCGACATCCGAAAAGCCGGCAACCTCACCCAACAGCAAGTCGCCGACGCCCTTCACACCGACCAAGGCACCATCTCACGAATCGAACGGCGCGATGACCTACTGCTATCGACACTACGGCAATACCTCACCGCGACAGGCGCCCAACACCCGAAAATCGTCGTCGAAAAAGACGGTGTAGAGATCACCCTCGACCTCGACACTTTCGCCTGACCGTCTGAAATGCCCCAGACGCGAACAATCGCACCTACCGTGTCAGTGCGTGCACTTTCTCCCCCGCCAACAACGGGGCGTTCTCCGGTCCCTTGATGTACGGTCCCCGCCACTGAATCTTGTGCACTTTCTCTTTCGGATACCACTGATTAACCTTGTGCATCTTCACCACCCACCGACGCGAATAACTCCGCGCCGCCGCGGCACCCGGATCCCCCGTCTTGGACGATTCTGAGTACGAGCGGAGCTGCACAACCCGAACATCGTGGTGCGCACGAGGTTTCGAGCGACTATCGACGCCCTTGCTGAACCTCTCCGGCGACGTAACCCGCTGCTGCACCAATCGTGTGAATGCCATCAGGTACCGCAACGTCCATGTAGTCGACCTCGGGTCCCTGATGGCCTCCCCGCTGAACTCACCTTCGACTTCGCGGTTTGGGGAAATGCTGATCTCGAGCAAATCTCGATCGAGAGCAACATTGGAGTACTTCGATCCCAGTTCGGCATAGCTTCGATGCAACGGCAGAATCGCTGGCAGAGAATCTCCGTTGCGCCGAGCGAGCACCTCCGCCGCCTTGAACTGTGTCGACTTGACCGGACCGAACCTGTCCACCCACGTTGTCGCAAACAGTGAGTTGTGCGGCTGCAGCTGCCCGAACATGCCCTTCGTGTAGTTCCCCCCGGGCCTCCACGACAACGCGATCAGCTCATCGGGTAACACACCATCGGGGTCGAGATGAAAATGCTGGATATCGGGGAACACGAGAAACCCGTACGGACTCGGCAGATCCTCCTCGGTCCACAACGACAGTTGACATCCTCCCGGTCGTGAACGGCCGGGATTCCTCGGATTCGCATCCAAGGGTTCCTGTTTCATCGATAGTTGCCGCCCCACGCTCACGCGCGGGGCGGTCTCACACCATCTCCGCAGGCTGTCACCGTCAGTCCGACGGCCAAAATATTCCTCGCCGCGTTCACGTCCCGATCGTGAACCACGCCGCACGCGCACGTCCATTCCCGAACGTTGAGCGGCATCTTCGAGGCGATGACCCCGCACGCCGAGCAGGTCTTGCTCGACGGGTAGAACCGGTCGATCGCCACCACAGTGCGGCCGTACCAGGCGGCTTTGTACTCGAGCATGCACCGGAACTCGGCCCAACTCGCATCCGAGATCGCCCGCGAGAGCGAATGATTCTTGACCATGTTCCGCACTCCCAGGTCCTCGATGGCGATCACTTGGTTTTCGCGCACCAATCGAGTGGAGAGTTTGTGCTGATGATCGCGACGCCTGTCCGCGATCCGACCGTAAATCCTCGCGACCTTGAGCCGGGCCTTCGCCCGGTTCCGGGAACCTTTCTCCTTCTTGGCCAGAACCCGCTGCGCATTGGCCAGACGTTCGCGGTCCTTACGTTCGTGCCGCGGATTGGCGATCTTCTCCCCGGTCGAGAGGGTGTAGAGGGTGCTGATCCCTGCGTCGAGTCCGACGACCTCCTCGGTCGGGCCGAACTGCGCCACCGTCTCCTCCACGAGGATCGAAATGTGGTGCTGCCCGCGAGTATTACGCGACACTGTCACCTGCGTCGGCGCCACACCTTCAGGTAGCGGGCGCGACCAGCGGATGTCGAGCGGCTTCGCCTGTTTCGCCAGCGTGATCTGACCGTTGCGGAAGGTGAAGCAGTTCGAGTAGTAGGTGGCCGAATCCTTCGACCGGCCTCGCTTCTTGAAACTCGGGTACCGGCACTGTTTGCGCCAAAATTTGTCGTAAGCACCTTGCAGCTGCCGAAGCGACTCCTGGAGTGGGCCTTTCGACGGCTCCTTCAACCACTCGGTGTCGGTTTCACGTTTCCAGGCAGTGAGCATCTTCGAGGTGTCGGCGTAGGTGACCCGCCGATGCTCCTGCGACCAGGCTCGGGACCGCTCCGCCAACGCCCGGTTGTAGACGTAACGGACGCAACCGAAGGTTTGCGCGAGCTGATGCTGCTGCTCGCTCGACGGATAGAACCGGTACTTGTATGCCCGTTTCACCACCGCCACCCCCATACTTGAGAGCCTAACAGGCTACTAGTCCACGGGCCGGGATCGGCTATCCCGGACCTGAAGGAGCCGGGTTTGCGCCGAAGAATTGATTGATCACGCACCACCCCTAACTCGACTCGAACGCCCCTAAGCGCTGTACCGCTCGTCTCGATCAAAGGCAGACACCAACTGCGCCGAAGGCCTCAGAACCCCGGTGTCACAAGTACCTGGAGCTCACCAACACGCACCTCCGTTTGCGCAGTTGGAGTGACCGGAATTGTTCCTCCGAAGGTTGCGCCGTTCGGAGCCGTCGCCGTCCAAGTCACCACCCACAGACTTGTCACGCTTGGACGGAACACACCCCCCGGCTCAGTCATCGACGTGCGTTGCAACACGTGATTGCAAGTGGGAGAAGGAAGATCGAGCGCAGCATCGATATAGGGCACCGATTGCACGGGGCACGGATACGGAGCTGAATGGTCCCCGTAGTTCACCAATAGTCCTGTGTTGACGGCGTTCATCGTTATCGTAATTGGGCCTGGCACAACACGATTGATCGGACCGACCTGGCTTTGCCGTGGCGGCGCACCGGCTGGCCATATCCAGGAATTTAGGCCGACCAACCCGGTGCGACCTCCCACCGAAGATGTTGGCTCCGGAACGATTCCAATATCGATCGGCTCAATCTGCAAAGCCGCAACCGCCCGCGACGCAGCAGCCGTCGCCTCAGCCAAACCCACCGGCGTAGCGGGCACCCCGAGGTCAGGGCTCAACGGAACGCACGCCAACGTGACAAGGTCACACGAGGCCGGAGCACCGCCCTTCGGATCGTTCACAATGATCGCGAGCTTCTCACCGGTATCCGCGTTACTCGTCACAGAACCGAAATTCGTTGTATCCGTAGTCAACGCAGGACCACTCGGCCCACCCGACGCAGGACCAGCAGACGACGACGCCCCACTCGCAGACGGCGCCTGTATGAACTCAGCATTGACGGTCACAGTCGATCCAGCATTGGGCCCAACGAAGACGTCCGCCCCGCCAGTGCCAATACCGGGCTCTGCAGCAGCAGAAGGCGCCAGGGCAACAGCGACCAGGAAAGCTGCGATCAGCCCGGCCAGCATTCGAACCGGATTGGGCTTTGGCAAGGGCCGATTATCTATGTCCCGCATGTCGTCACCTTTTCCGTTGCCTCGCTAGTCACTTTCCAACCGTTGGGACTGGGCCAGTCGGCGTCACGGACGGTTATTTTCGCCGAGACGTAATGCCCGCGATTCGGATCCACTGCGCTCGCACCATCGGCGTGCTTGCTATCCCATCCCGAGATGTCATTGCACGTCACCACATGCACCCACGCTGGCCCAGATGCAGGATTTCCTTTGTCGTCCTTCGGAACACCAAAATCGGTGACCTTTGCACTGACGATCTTGACGGCGCCGGTGCTCACTACGCCCTGAGAGCGACGCAGTGTGATGTCTGCGGTGTACCCGGCAAGGACGGGCCCGTCCGCCACTTGTCCGAGTTTTTCGATCGGCACGGCGGGGGTGCTGTCGAGTTCGCCTTGCACGGCGTAGAACTCGTTGGCTTTGGCGATCGCTGCGTCTTTGGCTTGGTCGTCGGCGGATTTTCTGGTGTCTTGTGGGCCGGGGAATGCGTTTTCGTTTGTGGAGGTGAGGCTGACTGTGGGGTTGTCGGTGTTGTCGCTGCAGGAGGCCAGGACGCCGGCGAGCAGGGTGGTGGCCGTGAGGGTGGCGAGGGTGGTTCGTCGGATGGTGTGTGTCACCTGGGGCTCCTTTAGAGGCCTGTGCATGGGGTTCCGGGCAGCGCGTATTCGCTTGTGACTCTCCATCCTGCTGGGTCTGGCCACGATTGGTTTTTGAGGATCGGTTTTCCTAGTTCGGTTTTGGGTCTGTTCGGGTCGAGGGGGCTTGATCCGTCGGGGCGTTTTTCGTTGTAGGTGGATCTGTCGAGGCATAGGTCGAGTTCGACGGTCGCTGTGCCGCGTGTGGGGATTCCCTTGTCGTCTTTGGGGATTTCGTGATTTCGGATCGTTGGTTTGAGGACTTTGATGTCGCCTGTGGCGGCGATCTTGTCTTTGCGTCGTTGTGTCACGGCTCGTTTGGTGGTTTCGAGGAATCCGCCGGCGGCGACGGTGTCGAGTGCGTTGAGGTCGGCGTTGGGATCCTTGTCGAGTCGTACGAGGACTGCGTAGTAGTCGGCGACTTTCGCGACGGCGGCTTCGCCTGCTTGCTGCTCTGGAGACTTGAGCGATCCGGGTGGGCCGGTGAAGGTCGGGCCGGTGGTGGCGTCGAGTGCGGATGTGTCGGTGCCGAAGAAGGTGCATCCGGTGGTGATCAGGGCTGCCGATATCAGCGTTATGAGTAGGGCTGGAAAGGGTTTGGTGCTCAACTCGCCGCTCCGATCCGGTAGGTGGCTTCGTTGCCGCGTTTGTAGGTGGTGGCGAGTTCTGCGAGAAGTAGTTTGGTGTCGGAGTCGGGTTCTTCTTCGATTGCGTAGAGTTCGGTGAGCATCCGGTCGATGAGGGCCTGGGTTTCTTCGGCGGCGCTTGGGGTTCCGGAGAAGTGGGTGGCTGTGATCGTGTTTCGCCAGCATCCTTCGTGGGTGATATCGACTTTGAGGCCGATATCGGCAATTGCCCGGGCCGTTGCGAGGTTCTGTTGGGCGCGTTCGCCTCGGATATGGCGTGTGGAGAGTTCTTCGGCAACGTCGGTGATGGTGGAGATCATTTCTTGTTTGATGTGGTCAGCCCAGCAGTAGGCGGTGGGGTCATTGGTGGTGAATGGCTGGTTGGTGACGAGTTGCACTGCAGCGGTGAGTCGTTCGGTGCTGAGTAGGCCGGGATGGCGGTTGATCAATGTTTGCCAGTGGTCCCACGAGGTTGTGACGTCAGGGTGGAGGCGCTGCGGGGTGCGGCCGGTGGTGTCGCCGGATTTGAGGAGTGCTGGTTCGCCGGCTTCGGTGTCGCCGAGCCACTTTCGTAGTCGGGTTAGCGCTTCGTTGCGGCGGCCTCGGATTCGGGCTCGGCGGGCCTTCTCTTGTTCTTCCGCGTCTTCTGTGGATTTTGCTGTTGTGGGTGCGTGGTTTTCGTCGTTGTCGTGTGGCCAGATTTTGGCGTTGATGTCTTTGCTGGAAACGCCGTCGTGGGTGGCGAGGAGCGCGGCGATCTCGGTGAGACTTTTCTCGCGGCCTTCGGAGTCGCCTGGGTGGGGTGGGGTGACGAGGGGCTCGCCTAGGAGGTGGATCCAGGTGTGGCCGAGTTCGGGCATCGGGTCGGACTCGTAGGTGATGTCGGGCACGGCTTTGACGACCTTGGTGTCGTCGGCGACCTCGCGTGCGAGGATCTCCGCTTCCCATGGGCCGTCGTCACTGTCGGGTGCGTGGGGTTCGTCGGCTGTGGTGGCGAGCAGTTCGATGACCGCGGCATAGTTTGCGTCGTCGAGGGTCGTGACCTTCAGTTCCGATGACGCGATGCCGGTGCGGGTCAGTGTCGCGGTTCCGTCGTCGTCGACGGCGAGGATCCACGGAGCGGCGGATGCGTCGTTGTTGGGTGTTACGGCGGCGAACGCTACTCGGGGCGCGGAGCTGGAAATTTCGGCGAGGACGGCGGCTTGGGCGGGGGTGAGGGCTTCGTTGATCAGAACGATCTGTGGAGCTGTCATTTCGCTGTCGAGGTAGGTTGTGCGCGCCTCGGAGATCGAGGCGATGTTGTTGCGCTCCAGTGTTTCTGTATCGATGGCGATGTGGCGGGCTAGCCGTTCGAGGACTTGGTCTGTGTTGTCGTGGTAGGTGAGGCGACCGTTGGTGATGGTGGTGGCGAGTTCGGAGCCGAAGCCGACGAGGTTGAGGTGGAGGTTGTCGGCGAGTGGTGACACTGCGAGCTCGACCGCGAGAGCTCGCAGTACTCCTGACGTGGCGGTGTCTGTTCCGGCGATCGATAGGTGTTCGAGCTCTTCGAGGTTGAGGAGCAGTTCACGGCCGTCGTCGCTGGTGCCGAATGCGGTCAGAGCGGGGTAGGGGCTGATTGCGGTGTCGGGAACGTCGGCGGGGAGCGCGCGTGGATCGATCGACCAGTCACGACCACTGGCACGTATCCACGGGGTGGGAAGGACTGCTTCTTCCATCAGTCCGAGTTCGATTTCGTTGTCGTTGTCGTCGATGAAGACCGCGAGAAGCGCAGGGACCGGCGATCCGATCGCTCGGAAATGTTCGGCCAAGTGTCGAAGAGCGGTGTCGACGTGTGTTGTGGTGATCGGGTCAGCGGTAGCGCGGAGTTCATTTTCGGTTTCGGCTGCGTTGCCGATGGGGAGGGCGATTCGTTCGCCTCGGCGGCGTTTGTGCTGTTGTTTGCGGCGGCGCCATGCGATGTGGCCGATGAGGCTCGCGGCGGCGAGCCCTGAGATGCCGAGGCCGATGGCGACCACGTTCGAGCTGTCGGCGGTTGTAGTAGCTGACGCCGTTGTTTCCTGTGCGTGGGCGAAGGTGGGTTCTGCTGGTAGCTGCGGCTCGACGGGCGCGAGTTGCAGCACGGACGGCGCCGGCGCAGCCGCCACTACTGGCGCTGGTTCTGGCGCGGGTTCTGGTGCTTGTACAGCTGCTGGTGCTTGTGCGGGTACAGATGCTGGTGCTGGTTCAGGGACCGGTGCTGCCACCGGCGCAGGAGCAGCGGCCGTGGCAGCTGGCGCAGGGACGGGTGCAGCCGCCGGTGCATCTGGTGCAGATACGGGTGCAGCCGCCGCCGGTGCAGGAGCGGGGACCGGTGCGGCTAGCGCAGGTTCCGGCGCTGTTGCGGTGGGAAGGAATAGTTGCTGACCGATCGTGATCAGCTCAGCTGCAGCCGAACCGTCTTCTGTGGTGATTTCGGTGTAGCGCTGCGGATCCCCGAGATGCTTGCCCGCAATATCCCAGAGTGTGTCGCCGCTCTTGACTGTGTAGGCGCCCCGGATTGCTGGTGGCTGGGTCGACGGGAGTTGAAGGGTGACCCCGTCAGGGAGGAAGTTCGGCTCGGAGATGGTTGTCCGGTTGAGTGCGAGGATTTCGGTGTAGCGGCGGCCGTCCCCGAGATGTTGCTTGGCGAGGCCCCAGAGGGTGTCTCCACGGTGGGTGGTAATCGTCGGTCCCGCTTGTGCGGCAGCTGGTTGAGTGGCCCACGGGTCGACTGGTTGTTGGCGTTGAGTTTGTGCCGGGAGTTCTTCGTGGCTCGTGGTGTACGGCGTTGCGTGCACTGGCCCCGTTTGAGGTGTCAATACTGGTGCGGC
Organism: Mycobacteriales bacterium; assembly: GCA_038256175.1. Classification (GTDB taxonomy): domain Bacteria; phylum Actinomycetota; class Actinomycetes; order Mycobacteriales; family Mycobacteriaceae; genus Antrihabitans. The sequence goes on along the minus strand of JBBSKP010000082.1, from coordinate 8,021 downwards.
GGTAGCGGTTCCGGCGGTAAGGAGCATCAGCGCGCCGCCGACGAGGACGCTTGCGGTGCGCTGTTGTTGACCGAGGACACGAAGGCTGGGCGCTTTGACTCCGCGAAGCCTGGCGAGAATTTCGAGCAGGACCGGTGCGGTGAAGGTTGCCCAGGCGATCCACCCGATGAGTGTGAGCGCGACGATGAACAGGGATCCGTCGTCCGGGCCGGAGAACAATCCTTTTACGTCGTCGATCGAGAAGGCGAGCGGGTTGCCACGCAGGGCCCACAGTCCGGCTGGGATGCCCATGACGAGGGTCGTGAGGATGGCTAGGTAGCCGACTCCTACCAAGCGACTGTGCGCGCGGGTGCTGGTTGTGCTCACGAGCCGATCACCTCTCCGGCGTTGGTGCGGTTCAGATTCACGTGTGCGGTACCGACCAGGAGTTTGCTCTTGGGGAACGGCAGCAAGTGCGAGTTGTAGGTGATGCGGACAGTGATCAGCAGGGTTCGGGGGCTTGTGGGGATGACTTCGCCGTCGACGCCGGCTTCGGCTAGGTATTTCTTTGCGGCGGCCATCGCTGTCACGGGGTCGACAATGGTTTGGATTCCACGCACTCCGAGGGGGCGGATGATCTGCTGGCCGGCGGCGCGGCCGGCGTCTTCGGCGATGGCGTCGGCGCGTTGGTCTGCGGCGAGCATGCCGCCACCGTCTACGACGAGGCCCCAGACGAAGAAGATGAGGACCGGCGCCAGGACCACGGTCATGAGGGTGACGACGCCCCGGTCGCGTTCTTCTGGGAGGCGATCCAGGAGGCGGTTCCGGTATTTCCTCATCGCTGACGCTCCTTGTAGGTGTCGATCGGGGAAAGTGCTGTGGCCGTGAGTGTTCGGGCGCCGCTGACGCCTGGCCAGCTGAGCATGTCGAAGGAGACGTGGCAGGTGACGGTCACGGTGATAGTGGCTGGGACACCGGGGCGGGTGTTGAATGCGCTCGTGTCGGCGGTGACGTTCATGGAGGCACATTTGAGGCCTTGGCCGGCCATGCTGTCGGCTGCCGCGCGATAGGCCAGGGGGGTGGCGGTGCCGATGGTGCGGGCGAGGGAGGCTGCGCGGGCGCCTTCGGAGGCGGCGTGTTCGACTTTTTGGCTTGCTTGGCGTTCGATGCCCCAGGCGTACATCCAGCCCATCAGTACGAGCAGGACGATTGTGGCGATGCAGAGTTCGATGGTGACGTCGCCGCGATCGCCGCGGCGCGCGCGGGTGAGTTGAGCCTGGAACCGGTGCATCATCCGATTTCTCCGGGGTTGGTGACCCTTTCGTTGGGCTTGACTTGGTTGATGACGATGGGCCAGTCCAGGAATGGGACGAGGGAGGGTGCTTTTGCGGTGATGGTGATGGTTGATTCGCGGGGGCCTTTGGTGACGGAGACCACGGGTGCTTGGAGGTCTCCGCGGCCGGCTTCGCCGATGCATGCGTAGGCGGCGGCGGTGCCGAGGGCTTGGTTGCCGAATTGGCTTCTGGTGTTGCGTAATGCTTTTTCCGCGCAGGTGTTTCCTACGTCGCGGCCGTGGAAGAACAGGGCGGTCTGTAGCAGCGTGGAAAAGATGAGCAGGAACGTAAACATGGCGACGACCGAGACCAGTGTTGTTGGGCCTCGGTCGTCGTTATGCCAGCGTTCGAGCAGCTGCTCCAGTGTGGCCATGAGCCTGCCTTCCGGGATGTGGTTGGTGGAGGGTGTTATTCGGGGATTGCGTTGGCTCGGGCCATGATTTTGCCGACGATGATGGCGCCGGCTGCGGCGGCGGCACCGACGACGAGGACGGCGAGGACGGCGAGGAAGACGTATTCGAGGGTGGAGGGGCCGCGGTCGCTGTTTTTGCCGCCGGCTCGGTCGATGAGCTTGCCGCCGAACGCGACGAGGAACATGAGGGTGAGGGTGGTGGCCTGGAATATCGCTGCGTGGGCGGTGCGGCGGGTTGCTGTTTTCGTGTTCTCTACGGCGTTGGTGATGGTGGTGGTCATGGTGTTGACTCCTGTCGGGTGCGGTGGTGCGGTTTGTCGATCGTTGTTGTGCGGGTGGCGGTTTGTCGGGTTCCTTTCTGCGATAGGTGTTTTCACCCCGAAATGGTGGAGAGGGCGGGGATGAGTAGGAGCAGGATGAACAGTCCTGCAAGTCCTGCGAGTGGCATGGCGATCTTTTCGGTCGCTTCGGCTGCTTTGCCTTGTTCGGCTGAGGCTTGTGCCGATCGCAGCGCGGCGGCGCGGGCACGTAAGGAGGCGTAGATGCTGCCTCCTTGGTCGCCGGTCATGGTCATGATGTCTGCGAGGTCGCCGAGTTCGGCGAGGCCGAGTTCGCGGGAGACGCGGGTGAGTGCGTTCCACGGCGCTTCGCCTGAGCGGCCGGCTTCGTAGAGTTCTTCGTCGAGGCGCAGGAACACCCAGCTGTCGCCGACTTGGGCGGCGCGCTCGAGGCTTTGTGTGGCGCCGATTCCGCCTCGTCGGCATAGGGCGACGAGGTCGATGTAGGAGCTCAGTGCCTGGGCGAATTCGTAGCGGGCTGCAGCGGCGCGGCGTCGGATCTCGATGTCGGGCACGAGGAATAGCACGATTGCCATTCCGATCGAGAGAATTGCGGGCAGTGACCAGCTCAGCCCGACTCCGAATGCCGTCAGGATCAGGTTGAGGATCGGGAATATGAGTAGTCCGAGGATCCCGGCGACGATCTTTTCCCCGAGAACGTGCGACGGGTCGCGGTGCAGCAGTTCGAGATCTGCGGTTGGCAGTGTCAGGTATTTGCTGTCGCTGATGTGCGGGTACAGGCGCAGGCCGAGTTTCTTGGCGGCGCCGTCGATTACCGAGGTGCTGGCATTTGTCGCTCTACTTGGTGCGGGGCCGGACAGTCGGGCCATCGCGTCGGTCAGTGCGGGTTGCGCGCGCAGAAAGTACAGCGCGACAAGGTAGACGCCGATGGTGCCTGCGGCGGTGTAGATGATGACTGATGTTGTTGTGCTCATCGGGAGACCCCCACGAGATCTGTGCGTTCGACGCGGTCGTTGGTGCCGATGAATCGGGGGTATTGCGGTGGACGGGTGGCTTGCTTCATCCAGAACAGGTCAGCGCCGAAGGCTGTGAGCAGGATCAGTAGAACTACCTGGAGGATGCCGTGCCTGTAGGGCTCCATGAAGTTGGTGAACAGGAACAGCGCGGTCAGGGTGGTGACGGTGATGATCGTGACCCATTTGGCCTGAGTTCGGCTCGATTTGCGTTCTGCTTCGGTGCGTCGCCGGCGAGCGACCATGTCGCCGACGTCTTCGGCCAGGCCTTCCAAGACGGACGCGAGTCCGACGCCGCGTAGTTGGGTAGCCAGCAGCAGTACGGCACAAATTTTGTCGCCGACGTTGTCGTGGAGGTCTGCGGCGAGTGCGGTGATTGCGTCGGCTGGTGGTGTGTTGTTGCGGAGGCGGCTGATGAATGTCGTGATCTCTGCGCGTAGGGCATCGGGGACTGGTGTGGAGATGGTCGCGTATTCGATGCCGGATCCGGCTTGGAGTCCGCTGGATAGGTTGCGGGCCCATTCGTCCATTGCGTTGAGTCGCGAAATCTGGCGTTCTGCTTCCGGGCGTCCGAGTAGATGGGGCAACCCGACCAGTAGGGCGGGAACCAGGACCAGGCAGAACAGCCATCCGGAGATGATCGTGGTGACGATGCCGGCGGCTACCCCGATCACGAGCATGACCTGGGTCTTGCGTGGAATCCGCGAGTTCGTCTTGCGGGGCTGTCGTTTCGGCGCGCGGGGGTCTCTGCGGTCGTTCCATCCGAAGTAGATGCAGGCGATTCCTGCAGCAGCTACGACGATGAGCAGGATCCCGATCTGTGTGTACATCAGGCCACCTCGCCGTCGTCGCCGAAGTCGTCTTCTTCTTTGAACAGATGTAGCTCGTCGCCGGGGAATGCGTGGCGTGGGAATCCGCCGGCGAGGAGTTTCTTGCGTAAGGGGTGCGGGATGGATCCGAATCGTCCTGTGCCGTCTGGGTATCCGCGGTAGATCGTGGTGACAGCGGGGCGGCGGTCTTCTCCTGGTTCTACGTAGATGACTTCTTCGACGAAGCGGCGTTCCATTCGGGTGTCGTCACCGGTGATGCGCACCTTGGAGGACAGTTGCACGATCAGGTCGATGTGTGCGGCGAGCTGGCTTTCGCTGTACTCGATCGGTGCGTTGTATGGCGGTTCGGTCGCCAGCTCTGCGAGACGGTCGATTGCGCTGCGGGCGTTGTAGGCGTGCACTGTCGATAGGCCACCTTTGGCCATTTGCATGGCCTTGAACATCGCCAGAACCTCGTGTCCGGCAACTTCTCCGACGATCACGTAGTCGAGCTGCTGGCGGACGAAGTCGTAGAGAATGTCGGAGAGGCTGTAGCTGCCGGCAAGCTCTCCGTCCGCGCCGCGTTCTCCGCCGCCGACGATTGTTTCGGTGTCGACGACAAACTTTTCCCGGCCCGGGAGTTGGTCGAGAAAGAGTTCTCTTTCGGTTTCCGCTGTGCCGATGCGGGTTTGAAGGGGCAACGCGTTTGCCAGCGCTCGTGTCATTGTCGTCTTACCGACACCCATTCCACCTGATGTCACGACCGAGATGCCGCCACGCATTCCGCAGGTGAGAAGGTGCGCGAGCTCGATCGGCATGACGCGACGGTCGGTGGCGAGGAATTCGAGGCTGACGTTCTTGAGCCGGTGGATACGGATTGCGACCGAGGGTCGGCGAACGGTGTAGCCCATACCGGAGAGGCGGTGATCGCCGCGCAGCGTCAGCCGCAGCGATGGGTTCAATCTGGAGAAGGGACGTCCACCGTTGTCAGCTCGTGAGGCCAGGTTCGTCAACCATTCGAGCATCTCCTCCGGGGAGTCGACGACAGCGTTGCGGTCTTCGTAGTGTCCGTCGGGGTATTTCACGTAGACGTCCGCGCCGTTGATCAGGATGTCGGTGATGTCGGGTTCCTCGACCAGACTCTGCAGTGGGCCGAGGTTGAACTGTGCGTCGAAGATTGCCTTGATCAGCGCTTCTTCTTCGTCGAGGGAGAATGCTTCACCGCCACGGCTGATGACGCCGGTGATGTGGCTTTTGACGAGGCCGGTGATTGTTTCGCGGCCGAACTCGCGTTCTTCTTCCTCGGTGAACGGAGCGAAGACTTTGCCGGCGTTCTTGGGATCTTGGCGTTCGCGGTCGCGGTCGGTGCGGTATTCGCGCAGAGTTTCGGCTGCTTCCTTCTGCAGCTCTCGCACCAATTTCCGGTCGACCTGAATCTGCGGTGCACGGTGGTGGGCGTTGGTGGCCGCAGCGTTGGTTTCGTCTTCTGGAATGTGAAAGCTGTTGTGCCCGTCCGCAGGAGGCGGCAGTTCGTGTAGCCGCAACGAGCTGTAGGGGTCGTTGCCAGTGACCCAGGGTGGTTGCGCAACCGTCTCGGAAGCGTCGGCAACGTCGGGTAGCTGAGAGAACAGCGGCAAGTCCGTGAGGCTGCGGCGGGTCGTCAACTCGTCGGTCATCGCATTACTCCCATGAGGCTCGGCAGCGGAGACATCAGGTCAGGTCCGGAGCGCCAGTCAGCCTGGTGCGTTTCGGCGAATTTGCTGATCTTCGGCCAGGTACTGCGATGGAGCGTGTGCAGGTACATGGACCGGCGGCGCCGCCACTTGCTCATCGGCATTCCATCGGAAAACACTTGCGCATCAGATGAATCGGGAAGAACGCAGATCACATCGAGACCCGTAGCCTTGGCCACATCCGTTGCGCTGTAAGGCGATTCCCCGATCAGTATCAATCCCAAACTTGCCCGCGACTGCACCGCCGACAACTTCTTACGAAGCGCGGTCTGTGAGGCCCGCAGCGCAGCCACGGCGGGGCGTGTTGTCCGAGTGACGATCGCGATCGTGGTGGCGTTGACGATCAGCTCGATCGGGGCTCCTTGCTGCCCGATCCGCCCGGCATCGACGATGATGTTGGTGTCATCCACGCTGAGCCCGGCAAGATGGGTGCCTAACGGTGACCACACCGGACGCATGGCATCGGCCTGGGCCGAATGCATGAGTCCCGGCAGAAGTGCCACCTCGCTATCGGGCAGTTCGATGACCTGATCCCTCAGCGAGGTCTTCAGCCGCCCATGACGGTGCGCATCGACCAGGTTGATCAGCGATCGGTTGTGATATTGGTTTCCGAGCAGGTACCCGGCCAATGTCGGAGACGATCCGACCGCATCGGCTTCGACCAATAGCGTGTGAGCGCTGGGAGAGTTCAAAGCCAACGCCAACGCTGTGGTCGAGACGCCGGGTGATCCCGAGGCGGAAGTCAGTGCCAAAAACATCGGCTCTCACCGTTCCCGGTTGTCGAGAACGATCGAGACGCGTTTGGTGGCGGCGCGGGCAGCGACCCAGTTCGCTTCCGCTTCGGGAACGATGACGTTGAGAACTGTTTCTCCGGCTTCGGGGATTTCCTTTGTGGAGAAGACCTGCGCCTTGGTGTTGATCGGCCCTTGCACTGGGGGGTCGTCGTTGTCGCGGGGTGTGTCGACAACGCGGACCATGTCACCCGGCACGATCGGCTCCGACGGCAGATGGGAGTAAGTCACTGTGATGCCGACTATCGACAGTCCCCTTCCTGGGACCACTTGGTCGGTAACCGCGGACGGGAGCAACACTGTGCCGGCCGGCATGCGCATCGATGCGACTCTTCCGACGATCTTGCTCTTCTCCCCCACAGGGACACCGCCGAGGCCGGCGTCGGAGTTCACTTGTTTGACCGCCAGGTCTCCGGAAACGATGACGTGTCCCTGCTGGACCTCTTTGGACAGCACCAGAATGTCGGTGGTCTGACGCATCGCGCTGACAGCGGTGAGCATGCCGACTACGGCGAGGGCCACCAACGCGATTCCGACGGCCAAGAAGATCGGTCGCCGGCGAACCCGGGCTTTGGTAGTCAAATCCGGTGGATCATCTCGGCCCGCACCGTTGTGACTAGTGGGCTTCTCCTCGCCGGAGCCGCGGAGGCGATCGATGTTCTTCGTCAGCAGTGATGTCATGCGCGGTGGTCCTTCGGAGTGGACGACGGTCGGACGAAACTCGGAGTAAACCTAGAACGCGACATGGACTGCACGGACAAAACCGCGCGCGTTGCGCTCGGTCGGTCAAGAGCGGGTCGCTGTGGGAGGTGTTTTTCGGTGTTGTGCATGGCGTAGCTGCTGTGGCTGGCCCGGTGTGTTCTTCAATATCGGTGCGGTCTATGCCCGCGTAGTATGCCCACGCACTGTGACGTCGCGCAACTACTGTGATGCCATGCCGAACGTGACTCGCCGGATCCTCAAGGGCTTCGACCCGAAAGCCTTGACCGAGGCGCGGGTTGCCGCTGGTCTTTCGCAGAGCGACCTCGCCCGGATCGCGAACGTCAGCCTGACTTCCCTGCGCGACTGGGAGAAGGGCCACCGAACGCCTCAGGTGGATCGACTTGCCCTCGTAGCGCAAGTGCTGCGCGTTCCGATGAGCGCCCTCGTGAAAGTGCCTGACGCCGCTCGTACGCTCGCGGATCTGCGGATTCTGGCGGGCCTGACCCAGCCCGAACTCGGCAAAGCTGCCGGAATCAGCACCACTGCGGTGGGCGCACTCGAGCGCGCCGAGGTCGGCCTCACCGCACAGCGCGCGACTGCCCTCGCCTATGTACTCGGCGTCGCGGCTGACGCGATACAGCGCGCTTACCTGAACGCGAAGAACCGGCCACCGGGGACGCCGGCGTAGATGCCTGGAACGACTCCCCTGGACGACCGGACGGCGATCTTCGTCAACGAAAAACACTGATGCCTACCCCCTCATCACAATCCGAACTGGCTAGGTGATGTCTAGCTGTTTGCTGTGAGCCTAGGGCGTGTCTCCCGAATATTTGCGTCCTGACCAGCGACGATTATCCGGTGACGCGCATGGGTGTGATTTCTGACGAGTTCTGGGCGGCTGTCGAACCGGTGATGCCATCGGATAAAGGTAAGCGGGGCAACAGGTTCG
>JBBSKP010000081.1:0-19509 GCA_038256175.1 Mycobacteriales bacterium | reverse complement strand
GCGGTGTCCAACGCGACCGACCAGCGGGCCCCGTAAGCGCTGTCCGGTGTCTCGAACTCGATGGTCTCGTCATGTGCGTTGAAGCACAACAGAAACGAGTCGTCGACCACGCGTTCGCCGCGCAGATTCGGTTCCGGAATTCCTTCGCCGTTGAGAAATACGGCGAGAGACTTTCCGAAACCGCTGTCCCAATCTTCCGGGGTCATCTCTTCGCCGAGCGGCGTGAGCCACGCGATGTCGCGCGCCTGCTCGCCGCTGCGAATCGGCATACCCTCGAAGAATCTGCGACGACGAAACACCGGATGCTTACGGCGCAGCGCGATGACGTTGCGTGTGAATTCCAGTAGTTCGGCATTGGTTTCGGCCAAAGTCCAGTCCATCCACGACAGCTCGGAATCCTGGCAGTAGACGTTGTTGTTGCCCTGTTGGGTTCGCCCGAACTCGTCACCATGCGCGATCATCGGAGTGCCCTGGCTCAGTAGCAGCGTCGCGAGGATGTTGCGGCTCTGCCGGTTTCGCAGTTCCAGAATTTCGAGATCGTCCGTAGGTCCCTCGACCCCGCAGTTCCACGAACGATTGTGGCTCTCGCCGTCGCGATTGTCCTCACCATTGGCATCGTTGTGTTTGTCGTTGTAGGACACCAGGTCTCGCAGCGTGAATCCGTCGTGGGCTATCACGAAGTTGATGCTCGCGCCGGGGCGTCGTCCGGTCGCCTCGTACAGATCGGATGAACCCGTGAGTCGGGAAGCGAACTCTCCCAATGTCGCAGGCTCGCCGCGCCAGTAGTCGCGCACCGTGTCGCGATACTTCCCGTTCCATTCGGTCCAGAGCCCGGGGAAGTTTCCGACCTGATAGCCACCCTCGCCGACATCCCACGGCTCGGCGATCAGTTTGACCTGGCTGACGACCGGATCTTGTTGCACCAGATCGAAAAATGCGGACAGCCGATCGACGTCGTGCAATTCGCGTGCGAGGGTCGATGCCAGGTCGAAACGGAAGCCGTCGACATGCATTTCCAGGATCCAGTACCGCAACGAGTCCATGATCAGCTGCAAAGTATGCGGATGTCTCGCGTTGAGGCTGTTGCCGGTGCCGGTGTAGTCCATGTAGTTGGACAGGTCACCATCGACGAGCCGGTAGTACGCCGCGTTGTCGATACCGCGGAATGCGATGGTGGGTCCGAGGTGATTACCTTCGGCGGTGTGGTTGTAGACGACGTCGAGGATCACCTCGATGCCCTCGTCGTGGAATGCGCGGACCATCGCCTTGAACTCTGAAACGGTCGCGCCGGGTTTGTCCGCGGACGCATACTCGTTGTGCGGCGCCAGGAAGCCGAAAGTGTTGTATCCCCAGTAGTTTCGCAGTCCTTGGTCGAGCAGCGTCTGGTCCTGCATGAACTGGTGGACGGGCATCAGTTCGATGGCGGTCGCGCCGAGCGACTTCACGTGCTCGATCACGGTCGGATGCGCAAGGCCCGCATAGGTTCCGCGCAGTTCCTCCGGAACGCCGGGATGCGTCGCGGTCATTCCCTTGACGTGTGCTTCGTAGATCACGGTCTCGTGGTAGGGCCTGCGAGGTGCGCGATCCGATGCCCAATCGAAGAATGGATTGATGACGACAGTGCTCATCGTGTGGCCGAGGGTGTCGAGACCGAACGTGATCAGCGACGGGTCACCGTCGAAGACACCGTCGAATGCTTTGCCGTAGGGATCGAGCAGCAGCTTGCTGGGATCGCAACGATGGCCGGCCTCGGGATCGTACGGACCGTGGACGCGGAATCCGTACCGCTGTCCGGGGACCACCGACGGCAGATATGCGTGCCAGACAAAGCCGTCCACTTCGTCGAGCGAGATGCGGGTTTCGGTGCCGTCCTTGGCGATCAGGCACAGTTGAACCGCGTCGGCGACCTCGGAGAAGACCGAGAAATTGGTGCCGGCTCCGTCGTAGGTCGCGCCGAGTGGATATGCGGTGCCGGGCCACACGGCGAGCGGATGGGCCTCGACGTGCGCGCTGTCCGGCTGTCCCATGGAGCAACCCTAGCGGGACACGGACGACGACGCCGTTTAGGCGGCGCGGGCATGGCTTTGACATGCGTGCGACATTCGCCATACCTTGAACGGCGTTCAAGTCATTCAGCCGAAGGACTCCGCGTGACGAGTAACCACCTGTCGGTGGACGACATATCCGCCATCGATGCCGCGCACGTGTGGCATCCGTACGGAGGATTTCCTGCACCCACGACGCCACTGGTCGTGGCGAGCGCGCAGGGCGTGCGGCTGACCCTCGCTGACGGCCGGGAGCTGATCGACGCGATGAGTTCCTGGTGGGCGGTTATCCATGGCTACCGCAATCCCGCACTCGATGCGGCGATCACCGATCAGCTCGGCCGAATGAGCCATGTGATGTTCGGTGGGTTGACTCATGAGCCGGCGGCTCGGCTCGTGCAACTGCTCGTCGAACTGACACCGCCCGGGTTGGACAAGGTCTTTCTCGCCGACTCCGGTTCGGTATCTGTAGAAGTTGCCGTCAAGATGTGCCTGCAGTACTGGCGCAGTCTGGAGAAGCCGGCAAAACAACGACTCATGACTTGGCGCGGCGGCTATCACGGTGACACGTTCACCCCGATGAGCGTGTGCGACCCGGACGGCGGGATGCACTCGTTGTGGACCGACATTCTTGCCAAGCAGATCTTCGCTCCGAAACCACCGGCGGACTTCGACCCGGGGTACGTCGACGAGCTGGATCGGCTGCTCGCCACACACGCAGACGAGCTTGCGGCGGTGATCGTCGAGCCCGTCGTGCAAGGCGCGGGTGGGATGAGGTTCCACGATCCGCGTTATCTCACCGAGTTGCGACGGCTGTGTGACCAGCACGGGGTCCTGCTGGTGTTCGACGAGATCGCGACAGGCTTCGGTCGGACCGGCGAGTTATTCGCGGCCGATCATGCTGGGGTGTGCCCGGACGTCATGTGCGTAGGCAAGGCGCTGACCGGCGGATATCTGACCCTCGCCGCAGCGTTGTGCACATCGGAGATCGCCGAGACGATCAGCGCGGCGCACGGAGGCCTCATGCATGGACCGACATTCATGGGCAACCCGCTGGCCTGTTCGGTCGCCGTCGCGTCGATCGAGCTGTTGCGCTCACGTGACTGGCGCGCGGAGGTCGCCGCACTTACCGCAGGCCTCGAACGCGGCCTCGCGGCGGCTCGTGAACTTCCAGGTGTGGTCGAGGTCCGAATTCTCGGCGGCATCGGTGTCATCGAACTCGACCACGATGTCGACATGCGTGCCGCGACGGACGCAGCGGTTGCGGCCGGCGTCTGGCTGCGGCCGTTTCGAAATTTGATCTACGCGATGCCGCCGTTCGTGTGTACGGGCGAAGACCTCGAGGCGATCACCGCCGCGATGGTTGCCGCTGCGCGGGTGGCGTGAACCAATTTATTGAACGCCGTTCAAGTCGCGTATGCTGCCATTCGTGGGAACCGATCGAAACGTGCTGAGCTGGCTCGACGACCGCGAACGCGAGCGTCGTGCGGCCGGACTGCGCCGTGAGCTCCGGCCACGGACGCCTGCCGCCACACTGATCGATCTCGCGTCGAACGACTATCTCGGCCTTGTCCGGCATCCCGAGGTCATCGACGGCGCAATTGCCGCTGTACGCCGGTGGGGAGCAGGATCGACAGGCTCGCGGCTGGTGACAGGGTCGACGTCCGAGCACGCGCTGCTCGAGCGCGAACTCGCCGATTTCGTCGGCGTCGAGGCCGGCCTCGTTTTTGCTACCGGATATGCCGCGAACCTCGGCGTTGTCACGGCGCTCGCGGGACGGGGATCGCTCGTCGTTTCCGACGCAGGCAGCCATGCGTCACTGGTCGATGCGTGCCGCTTATCGCGAGCGCGCATCGAGGTCAGTCCGCACGGCGACCTAGATGCGCTGGAGCGGGCACTGCGTGATCGCACCGAAGAGCGCGCCTTGGTGCTCACCGATTCTGTGTTCAGCGCGGACGGCGACCTTGCGCGGCTCGTCGAGATGCATCGAATTGCTCGGCAGTATGGCGCCGTTCTCGTCGTCGACGAGGCTCATGGCGTCGGTGTTCGCGGCCGCGGCGGACGCGGTCTGGTCCACGAAGTGGGGCTTGCCGGCGAAGAGGACATCGTCGTCACGGCGACCCTGTCGAAGTCGCTCGCGAGCCAAGGCGGGGTGGTGCTCGCAAGCGAAAGAGTCTGCGCACACCTCGTCGACACCGCTCGGACATTCATTTTCGATACAGGTCTCGCGCCCGCAGCTGTCGGGGCCGCTCGCGCGGCGTTGGGTGTACTTCGTCGGGAACCCGACCGGGCCCGCGCAGTCTTGGATCATGCCGCCGACATCGCGCGGATCGCCGGTGGGCCCGCCCCGGAATCGGCGGTTGTCTCCGTGATTCTGGGCGATCCGCAGCGGGCCTTCGATGCCGCTACCGTGTGCCGGGAACGTGGACTGAGTGTCGGTTGCTTCCGGCCACCGTCTGTCCCGGAAGGCACGTCGCGGCTGCGCCTGACCGCGCGCGCGAACCTCACATCGGATGAACTCAGTACGATCGACAGCGTGCTGACCGACGTTCTCGCCGCCGCAGCGCGGTGACAATCCTACTCGTCACCGGCACATCGACCGGCGTCGGAAAGACTGTTGTCACCGCAGCTTTGGCTGCCGTTGCGGCTCAGTCAAGCGTGAGCGTCAGTGTGTGCAAGCCGGCGCAAACAGGCGTCCAGCCTGGCGAAGCCGGTGATCTGGCCGATATCCAACGGCTTTCCGGCGTCGAGCAGGTATCGGAGCTTGCGCGTTATCCGGAGCCGCTCGCACCGGACACGGCCGCTCGCCGCAGCGGACTTCCTGAACTCACATTGGCGCAGGTCGTTGCAGCCGTACGTCACCTCGATACCACCGGTGACCTCACGCTCGTCGAGGGAGCCGGAGGGCTGCTCGTCGGGCTGGGGGAGGGTGGCTTCACGTTGGTCGACATTGCCAGGGAACTCCAGGCGCCGATGGTGGTGGTCGCCGCTGCCGGTTTGGGCACGCTCAACCACAGCGCCCTAACCGTTGCGGCGCTCCGGACCGCGGGTGTCGAATGTGCGGGGCTGATTGTCGGTTCATGGCCATCCGAACCCGATCTCGCGGCGCAATGCAACCTCGACGATCTACCCCGGGTAACGCGAGTCGACATCGTCGGGTCGATTCCTGAGGGTGCCGGAACCTACGCCCGTGATCGCTTCATCGCGAGCGCGCCGGGTTGGCTCGACTCGGCATGGTCGGCGCGCTACATCCTCGAAAAAGACACTCGCACTTAGCTTCCTGGTTCTGCCGTCCACGTGCCGATAACGTTGTACGCCGAATCGTAGATGTGCTCATTGGCAGGCGCGTTCAGATCGTAGTGCTTGAGGTTTCCCGCCCAGTACCGCAGAACTCGGCCCAATTCGCTGATCACCTTCTCTTGATCCGGCTCGTCGATCGTCACTTCGAGGACAAACTTCACAACGGCTCCATTCGTTGGATCGGCGCATGTCGGACTTCCATAGTGCCCAACAGTCATGCGCATTGGCCAAGTCCTTGCGACAATCCTTCGGTGAGCGACTTCGACGTTTTGGTAATGGGCTCGGGTCCCGGCGGACAGCGAGCGGCGATCGCTGCCGCCAAGCTGGGTAAGACAGTGGGCGTCGTCGAATTGCGCGACATGATCGGCGGAGTCTGCATCAACACTGGCACCATTCCGTCGAAAACTCTGCGCGAGGCAGTCGTTTACCTCACCGGTATGACACAGCGCGAGATGTACGGCAGCGCGTACAAGGTGAAGGAAGACATCACCAAAGACGATCTGATGGCACGAACTCATCATGTGATGGGCCGCCAAATCGATGTGATCCGAAGCCAACTCGCGCGTAATCATGTCGCATTGCTCACGGGGCTCGGCCATTTCACCGACCCGAACACGATCGAAATCCAGGACGGGACCGGCCATAACCGTGTCGTCACAGCGGACAAGATCATCATCGCGACCGGTACGAAGCCCGCGCGGCCGTCGACCGTGGAGTTCGACAACCGAACGATCATCGATTCCGATGGCATCCTCGATCTCGAGCGGATCCCACAATCGATGGTGGTTGTCGGCGCGGGGGTGATCGGTATCGAGTACGCCTCGATGTTCGCCGCGCTCGGCACGAAGGTCACCGTGGTCGAGCGGCGTGGCAACATTCTCGAGTTCTGCGACCGCGAGGTCGTTGAGGCGTTGAAGTATCAACTGCGCGATCTCGCCGTCACGTTCAGGTTCGGCGAGACGGTCTCCGCAGTCGTGCGACATGAACGCGGTGCGGTCACGTTCCTGGAGTCCGGCAAGAAGATACCCGCGGAGACTGTCATGTATTCCGCTGGGCGACAGGGTGTTACGGATCAGCTGGATCTGCCCAAGGCGGGCCTCGCGGCCGACGATCGTGGCCGGATCAGGGTGGACGAGAACTTCCTGACGGAGGTCGGTCACATCTACGCGGTGGGCGACGTCATCGGGTTCCCTGCATTGGCTGCGACGTCCATGGAACAGGGTCGGCTCGCGGCGCACCATGCATGTGGCGAGCCGGTGCACGCGATGAACGAACTGCAACCCATCGGCATATACACAATCCCCGAGATCAGCTTCGTCGGTAAGACCGAGCACGAATTGACCGAGGCGAAAATCCCATTCGAAGTCGGCATCTCGCGCTACCGCGAACTCGCGCGCGGTCAAATCGTCGGTGATTCCTACGGCGTCCTCAAATTGCTGATCTCCCCGGAAGATCGAAAGGTTCTCGGAGTACACATCTTCGGGACCCAAGCGACCGAACTCGTGCACATCGGGCAGGCTGTAATGGGTTGCGGCGGAACGGTCGATTATCTCGTCGACGCCGTATTCAACTACCCGACCCTCGCCGAGTCGTACAAGGTTGCCGCACTCGATGCGATGAACAAGATTCGGCAGTTAGCAGTGCTCAGCGACTGATCCTATGATCAAAGCAAATGCCCGAGCACGTATTTCGCAATCCGCCAACCGTGTCCGATTGGCGCGACGCCAACCGGACACAACGTTTGCGTGAAACCAGGTTTGGTCATAGTTGGCACCGATTCGGTCGCACCCGACGATTTCTCGTTCGTGGGCTATTCGTAGTCCTGGCGTTCGCGACAGTGTGTACGCAGTACTGGTTGCGTGACGTTTCGCCGCAGCGGGAGCGGTTGGCGCAGACGAATCCCGACGTGTACCAAATCTACGATCCAACAAGCCGGATCAATCGAGATGCGGCAGTAGTCGACTTGGTCGGACTCGGAAACCTGGATGCCGGCGACACCGCTCGTGCGCTGCCGAGTCTTGCGGAGATCGGGCGAGTGTGGGCAGTTCGATATGACAACGAGGGCATCGACACGAAGGTGATCAGCAACATCATCGCTGACCGGGCCGAGCGCGAAGGTGTGGACGACGTTGTCCTTGTCGGACACAGCATGGGTGGCGTCATTGCTCTCGAAGTGGCGCAACACCTCTACCAGGACACCAGCATGAATGTGCTGGGCGTTGTTCTCGACTGCACGCCGATCAACCTGCACGCGGTCCGGGCGCAGGAACGTGACCATGGCGAAGACATGCTCCGCTGGATCGGCTGGGTTCCCGGGGCAAGGGAGAGCCGGACGGTTCGGCTGCTCGTCGAACTCGCAGCCCGCGAGGAGAGATTCATCGACCGCAGCACGCATCTGATTCCTCGGGTGAGGCTCGGCGAATTGAAGGATGCGACCGCTGAGGTGCTGCGCGACAAGATCTTCTCGACCGACAGCGCGAGCAATGGGCTGATCGAGTCGCAGTTCAAGACGGTTGTCGCGTCGGGTGCTTCCGACAATTTGCAGGCTTTGACCCAAGAGCGTAATGGAAAGCCTCGCCCTGCGATTGTCTTCTTGCGGCCAAGAAATAGCTGGCAGGACAGGGTGGTTGACGTCGACTACTCGCAGAAAATTCTGATCGACCAGTCTGGCGGAGTGGGCGGTAGTTTGCTCGTGATCCGAATGCACGACACCGGGCACGCCAATCCGATCCAGCGTCCGGATCAGTACAATGCCGCGATTCTCGATGGGATCCTGCCGTTTCTGCGGCAGTCCTACGAAGAATCGGCTCGCGCGCGTTTAAGTGGCGGGGAGTAACCTAGGCCAATATTGCCGGCTATGCCCGCACCCGATCGCCGAGCTTGTGGCGTACTCCGCCGACGAATAGCTGTAGGCCGAACTCGAATCGTGCTGTCGCATCGGGAGTTTCGAACAGGGGCGAGGCTGCATCGGTCAACGCACCCGCCGAGTCCATTTGCATTCTGGACTGCTCGTCGACCGTCTGGCCGAGGACGTAGTAGAGGAGGGTGTAGGCGGCAAGCTCGGCGTCGGGCCGCGACATGCCCGCCCGGATCGCCGCTTTGACGAACTTCTCGCGAGTCTGCGTTGTCGTCAAACGGGAAGCGTATGTTGCGGAAACCAACTCGGCGCCGTCGCGATGAGACAGCAAGGCGTTGCGCAGTCGGTGTGCAAGCTCCGAGAGCTGCCCATCCCACGACTCCGTCGCGACCGGCGCGTCGATCGGCTCCAGGATTCGGTCGGCGACTGCGCCGAGCAACGTCTGCTTGTTCGGGAAATGCCAGTACAAAGCGCCCGGCTGTACATGCAGGGAGCTGGCCAACCGACGCATCGTCAGGTCGGCGAGGCCGTATTCGTCCAAGATGGCGATCGCGCCGTCGAGAACATCGTGCCTGCGCAGCTGCACGAGCTGTCTCCTTTGGCTCCGAAATACCGCGGACGTTTTGACACTTATCTGGGCGCTACCCTAGCCTGAACAGCGTTCAAGTTGCACTGCAGCCACGAGCTGCACCCCGAAGGGAATACCTAGTGACCCAGGCCCCCGCCCGCACCGACATTCTCGCGACCGCACGTGAGCAAGTACTCGAGCGGGGCGAAGGTCTTTCCGAGGCTCAGGTACTCGAAGTCCTGCAACTCGACGACGACCGCCTCGAGGATCTGCTGGCGCTCGCGCACGACGTGCGGATGAAGTGGTGCGGTCCCGAGGTCGAGGTCGAAGGCATCATCAGCCTCAAGACCGGCGGTTGCCCCGAGGACTGTCACTTCTGCTCCCAGTCCGGATTGTTCCAGTCACCGGTGCGCGCAGCCTGGCTGGACATCCCGAGCCTGGTCGAAGCGGCGAAGCAGACAGCCAAGAGCGGCGCCACCGAGTTCTGCATCGTCGCGGCTGTCCGCGGACCCGATGCGCGGCTGATGGCGCAGGTCGCCGCAGGCGTCGAAGCCATTCGCAACGAGGTCGACATCCAGGTCGCGTGCTCGTTGGGCATGCTGAACCAGGAGCAGGTCGATCAACTCGCCGCGATGGGTGTGCATCGCTACAACCACAATCTCGAAACCGCTCGCTCGCATTTCCCGAACGTCGTCACCACGCACAGCTGGGAAGAGCGTTGGGACACACTGCGAATGGTTCGCGAAGCCGGCATGGAGGTGTGCTGCGGCGGCATCCTCGGTATGGGTGAGACCCTCGAGCAGCGCGCCGAGTTCTCCGCCAACCTGGCCGAGCTCGAGCCCGACGAGGTCCCCTTGAACTTCCTCAATCCACGCCCGGGCACTCCGTTCGGTGATCTCGAAGTGCTGCCGGCGAGTGAAGCGCTCAAATCCGTCGCCGCTTTCCGGCTCGCGTTGCCGCGGACCATCCTGCGTTTCGCCGGCGGTCGGGAGATCACCCTCGGCGACCTCGGGGCGAAGAAGGGCATCCTCGGTGGTATCAATGCCGTCATCGTCGGCAACTACCTGACGACGCTCGGCCGCCCGGCTGAGCAGGATCTGGACTTGCTCGGCGAGCTGCAGATGCCGATCAAGGCCCTGAACGACACCATCTAGCGGACATAAACAGCACAGATGACATCATCGGTCGCTATGGATGAGCAGTACAACCCGTACACGGGTAGGCGCGTTGTCGAGGGGCACGATGACGTCGTGCCAACCGCTGCGCAGCTGGGGCTCGAACCCCCGCGGTTCTGCGAACAATGCGGTCGCCGCATGGTCGTCCAGGTGAGTCCCGACGGGTGGTGGGCAAAATGCTCACGGCACGGCGTGATCGATTCGGCCGACCTCGAACGCCGCTGATGAACGCCGGGCTGCCGCGTAGCCGCAAGGTGCAGGTCATTGCGCGAATCATTATTGGCTGCCTTGTCGCAAGCCTTCTCGGTGCGATCGCGTGGGGTTTCCTCGCCCCAGCGGAGCATTTCTTGGTAGTAGCTCCAGATCGTGGTGCAGCTCTGACCGGCGAGAGTAACCACCAATTCGATTCGATCGCGATATTCGTCTGTATCGCAACACTTTTGGGCCTGTTCACAGCCGTTGCGAGCTGGCAATGGCGTTCGACGCGCGGCCCGATAGCCTATCTCGGTCTGCTGGTCGGATCCGGTATCGGTGCGGTGGTGATGCTGTATGCGGGTGAATTCGTTGCCCGGCTGCACTATCCGCACATCGACGCTCCGAAGCTCGATCACATCGTCGCCGTGGCACCGGAAATCGGAACCATGATGGTGTTGATCGTGCAGCCGCTGGTAGCCAGTCTGGCAATCCTCATCCTTGCCTCGCTGAGTCCGACCGACGATTTGGGCGCCAGCCGAGTGGAATCCTCTACTGACGACGCCGATTCGGTGGTGGCTGCGCAGGCGGCACGCCCGTAAACGGTTGCAGGTCGGGCTGGAGTTGGTGGACGCTTGATCGGTGGCCACGTTGGATCCGTTGGAAGCCGGTCGTAGCGCCTTCGAGTCGAAATCGTGGGGCGTCGCTTACAACGCCTTGGTGACTGCCGATGAGCGCGAGCCGCTCGGTCCGGCGGATCTCGAATTGTTGGCCACCGCCGGTTACCTGACCGGCCGTGACGAGGAATCGACACGCGCCTGGTCACGCGCGTTCGAGGCATACCTGCAACTGGGTGCGACCGACGACGCCGCCGGCCGCGCGCACTGGCTGTCGTTCGGTCTGGTCAATCGTGGCGAATTCGCGCGCGCGGCGGGCTGGATAGGTCGTGCGGTCAAGCTGCTGGACGATACGCAATCCGACTGTGTGCAACGCGGGTATCTCACGGTGATCATCGCGATCCAGGCGCTCTGGGGTGGTAACGCGGACGAAGCACTTGCGGGAATAGATCGCGCCAGTGCGATTGCGGTCCGGTACGCCGACGCCGACTTGATCGCCTTGACCACCATGGCGCAGGGAAAAGTGTTGATCGAGCTCGGCCGAATTCGCGACGCTGTCGCGCTCTTCGACGAGGTGATGGTCGCTGTGACGTCGGATCGACTCTCGGCGTCGATCGCAGGGCTCACCTACTGCGCGGTGATATCGGCCTGCCATGAGATATTCGATCTCCGTAGGGCCCAGGAGTGGTCGGCGGCGCTGACGAACTGGTGCGATGCTCAGTCCGACCTTGTCCCGTACACCGGCTCGTGCCATATCCATCGCGCCGAGATCATGCAGGTGCATGGCGACTGGGCGGACGCAGTGGCGGTCGCCGAGCACGCGCACGAGCGGTCGTTGCTCTCGACGAACGAAACGGTGGCCGGCCAGGCGTTCTATCTCATGGCCGAGGTGCGGCGGCTCCGCGGCGAGTTCGCGCTCGCCGAACAGGCGTATCGCGAAGCGAGCCGGCTCGGGCGGGAACCTCAGCCTGGGCTTGCGTTGCTGCGTGCTCGATGACGGGCAGGTGCTGAGCCCACGAAATGTCATCTGGTGCACAGGGTTCACGAAGGACAACTCGTGGATCGACCTACCGCTTCCCGACGCCGATGGCTGGCCGGTGCAAGAACGTGGCGTGATTGCGTCGCTGCCGGGACTGTATTTCGTCGGACTGCCGTTCCAATACGCCTTCCATGTTGGTCGGCGGAGTCGGCCGCGACGCCGCATATGTCGCGGATCAGATCAGCAAGCGCGAACGGCTGGTTGTCGCGGACGTCTCTCGGGCGAGCTAGGTCGGCGGTCGTAACGCAGCGAACTCGTCAGTGACTCGGATGCAGGAATCGGTGAACCGGTAGAGCGCTGCGGGGCGGCCACCGGCGCGACCGGGGGAGGCGGTGGTCCCGGTCGGCGTGAGCACCTTTCGCCGGCCGAGGACTCGCTGCAGGTTGGTGGCATCGACGTCGTAACCCAAAGCAGCGCAATAGATATCGCGCAGGGTCGACATTGCGAATTCGCTGGGAGCCAGTGCGAAGGCGATGTTGGTGTACGACAGTTTGGCGGCGAGTCGCGTGCGTGCGTGT
Organism: Mycobacteriales bacterium; assembly: GCA_038256175.1. GTDB lineage: Bacteria > Actinomycetota > Actinomycetes > Mycobacteriales > Mycobacteriaceae > Antrihabitans. Next base: position 7,198 of record JBBSKP010000081.1, on the reverse strand, counting down.
TCGACCACCGTTCCGTGGTCGAACGACATGTCGGGCAACGCGCTCACGGGATGCCATGCGGTGTCCGATGGCAATTGGGGATCTGCCGTGAGCGGCACCAGGCCGAGGAAGGTCGACGCGATGCGGCGTGGCCCGGGGACACGCCGCGGATCGCTGAAGACCGACAGCTGTTCCAAGTGCGACAGCTGCTGCACGTCCACTTTTTCTGCCAGCTGGCGGCGGGCGGAGAAGGTGAGGTCTTCGTTGTCGCGGAGTTTGCCGCCTGGCAGCGACCACGTTCCCACTTGCGGATCGAGCGCGCGTTGCCAGAGTAGGACCGCGAGCTCGGCCCGCTCCTTGCGCTCGAAGTGCCGAACCTGGAACACCGCGGTGAGCGATTCGTGGATGGTGCTACTATGAAGCATGTTTTCGATCCTAAGTCGAAAACCTCGAATGTGCGAATTCCGACACTGAAGTCGGTGCACGGGGAAGGAGCGACGGTGCCTACATCAACTGCTGCGGCAACCGGAACAATGCTGGCTGAGCGGATCTACGACGGTCCCGGTGGATTCTCGGGTCTGACCGGCACGCCAGAGTGGGCGACCGAGGTCAAGCGGCTGGCTCGTGAACGCAACGCGACTATCCTCGCGCATAACTATCAGCTGCCTGAGATTCAAGACATCGCAGATCACGTCGGCGATTCGCTCGCACTCTCACGTATCGCGGCGCAGGCGCCCGAGGACACGATCGTCTTCTGTGGCGTGCACTTCATGGCCGAGACCGCAAAGATCCTGAGCCCCACCAAGACGGTGCTCATCCCGGACGCGCGCGCGGGCTGCTCGCTCGCGGACTCGATCAATGCCGAGCAGCTGCGCGAATGGAAGGCCGAGTTCCCGGACGGCGTGGTGGTGTCGTACGTGAACACCACAGCCGAGGTCAAGGCACTCACCGACATCTGCTGCACCTCGTCCAACGCCGTCGAGGTGGTCGAGTCGATCGATCCGGACCGCACCGTGCTGTTCCTGCCGGACCAGTTCCTCGGAGCGCACGTCAAACGCATCACCGGCCGTAAGAACCTGCACATCTGGGCCGGCGAGTGCCACGTCCACGCCGGAATCAACGGTGACGAACTCACTGCTCAGGCGAAGGCGCACCCGGACGCCGAGCTGTATGTGCACCCGGAGTGCGGCTGCGCCACCTCGGCGCTGTACCTCGCCGGAGAGGGCGCGTTCCCTGAAGACCGGGTACACATCCTGTCCACCGGCGGGATGATCGACGCCGCCCGAATCTCCACGTCGAAGCAAGTACTCGTTGCGACCGAGGTGGGCATGCTGCACCAGCTCCGCAAGGCTGCGCCTGGTGTCGATTTCCAGGCGGTCAACGATCGCGCGTCGTGCAAATACATGAAGATGATCACGCCTGCTGCGCTGCTGCGGTGCTTGATCGAGGGCAAGGACGAAGTACACGTCGACCCCGAAATTGCTGAACGCGCACGCAAATCGGTCCAGCGGATGATCGAGATCGGTTCGTCCGGCGGCGGGGAGTGAGCGCTGCGCAGGGGGCGCGGAACGTTGGTTCAGGGGCGGTGTCGGTGTCGTGGGAAGCCCACGCCGACCTAGTCGTGGTCGGTGGCGGTGTAGCCGGACTCACGGCAGCCCGGGCGGCGTCCGTTCGCGGTCTGCGCGTACTCACGGTGAGCAAGGGCGGCCCGACCGACACTGCCACCCAATACGCACAGGGCGGCATCGCAGTCGTTGCCCCGACGCGTGATTCGGTCGACTCGCACGTCCACGACACCGTGGAGGCGGGCGCAGGCTTGTGCGACGAGCCTGCCGTGCGTTCGATCGTGTCGGGTGGACAGGAAGCTGTTGCGGCACTGACCGATCTCGGTGCCGTGTTCGACCTCGGCCGCGACGGTGCTGTGTCGCGAACCCGCGAAGGCGGGCACAGCACGCGCCGGATCATTCATGCCGGCGGTGATGCGACGGGCGCCGAGGTGCAGCGTGCGCTGAACGCTGCCGGGCTGCCAGTGCTTTTCGGCGCAGCAGCTGCCCGGATCGTGACGGGCGCAACAGGCGTAGATGGCTTGATCGTCCTGTCCGACAAAGGTTTCGGACTGATCCACACACCAGCCGTGCTGCTCGCGACCGGCGGGCTCGGCCAGCTGTATTCGTGTAGCACCAACCCACCCGGAGCGACCGCCGACGGTGTTGCGCTCGCGCTGGATGCCGGAGCAACTGTGGCGGACCTCGAGTTCGTGCAGTTTCATCCGACGGTGTTGTTCACTCCCGGTGGCGTCGGTCGCCGGCCGCTCATATCGGAGGCCGTACGGGGTGAGGGCGCAAAACTGGTTGATACGGAAGGTAATTCGGTGACGGCGGGCGTGCATCCGCGTGGCGATCTGGCCCCTCGCGATGTCGTGTCGAAGGCAATTGCCGATCGAATGCACCGCCTCGGCACCGATCACGTGTACCTCGACGCTCGCGCGATCGACGGATTTGCGCAACGGTTCCCGACGATTACTGCGTCGTGCCTCGCGGCAGGTATCGATCCACAAGAGCAGCTGATTCCCGTCGCTCCTGCGGCGCATTACCAATGCGGCGGCGTGGTCACCGACGTCGACGGCCGCACCGAAGTTCCGGGTCTGTACGCCGCAGGCGAAGTTGCCCGTACCGGCCTGCACGGCGCAAACAGGTTGGCGTCCAACAGTTTGCTCGAAGGACTCGTGGTCGGCGAGCGAGCGGGCGTCGCTACTGTCGAGCGGCGCGACGTTCGAGCCGAGATCGTCGATCCGTCCCAGCGGAAGATGCCACATGCACCGCGAACGACCGTCCAACAGCTCATGACCGACTACGCCTCGGTCGTGCGTGACGGTTCGGGACTCGCGATCGCTTCGGATGGGCTGAGCGCAGCGCCGCAGACTATTTCGTCCGATGCCGCAGCCTTGGAGGACTCGGCGCTGACACTGACGGCGACCGCGCTGGTATTGGCCGCGCGGGCACGGCTGGAAAGCCGCGGCTGCCACACTCGTTCCGACTATTCGGAATCCTCCGAAGCGCAGCGTCACAGCATCCCGATCCGGCTCGACCGGGACGGTGACCTCGCGATACCCGAACTTCGACTGGCAGGAGTCTGCTGAATGGCGCTCGACGACAAGCTCGATCTCGATGACGTGCACCGGGTGATCCGGACTGCTCTCGACGAGGATCTGCGGTACGGGCCGGATGTGACGTCGCTGGCGACCGTACCGGCCGATGCCGTTGCGAAGGCGTCCGTCGTTGCGCGCGAACCCGGAGTTGTCGCTGGGCTCGATGTCGGACTACTCGTGCTCGACGAGGTGATCGGCGCAGGCAACTACGAGGTACTTGCCCGGGTCGACGATGGCACGCGAGTCGACAAGGGCAGCTCGGTGTTGACGTTGAACGCCCCGACGCGGGCGTTGCTGACCGCCGAGCGGACCATGCTCAACCTGTTGTGTCACCTCTCCGGAATTGCCACCGCAACCGCAGCGTGGGCGGATGCGGTGGCCGGCACCGATTGCCGCATCCGTGACACCCGTAAGACTTTGCCAGGCCTGCGAGGACTGCAGAAGTACGCGGTGCGGCTCGGTGGCGGGGTGAACCACCGGATGGGTCTCGGAGATGCTGCGCTCATCAAGGACAATCACGTGGTTGCTGCCGGTTCGGTCGTCGACGCGTTGCGGGCGGTCCGCGGACTGCGACCGGACATCGAATGCGAAGTCGAAGTCGACAGTCTCGAACAACTCGACGCGGTCCTTGCCGAGAATGTCGAACTGATCCTCCTCGACAACTTTCCGCTCTGGCAGACGCAGATGGCCGTGCAGCGTCGTAACTCGCGCGCGCCGCAGACGCTGCTGGAGTCCTCGGGTGGATTGACCCTCGACGTTGCCGGTGAGTACGCCCGCACGGGTGTGAATTACCTGGCTGTCGGGGCGCTCACGCACTCGGTTCGGGTTTTCGACCTCGGGCTGGATATGTAGCCGATTTGCTGACCATCGGCGGTGGTCTGCTCGCGGGACGATGCGGGTATTGGGCTGCACGTATCCTTAGGAGCTGCACCTACTCGAGAGGAATTCGATGTCCACCCGCACCGAGCTCGCCCGCACAGATCTACGCGGACGTAGCAGCACGACCGCCGAACTTCGAGCCGCGCTCCCACGCGGCGGCGTAGACGTGGATTCGGTGCTGCATCAGGTGCGCCCTGTTGTGGACGCCATTCGGGAGCGCGGCGCAGAGGCGGCGCTCGAGTTCAGCGAGAAGTTCGACGGTGTCCGGCCGGCGAGCGTCCGAGTCCCGCAGGCCGAGTTGGTCCGCGCCCTCGACGAGCTCGATCCTGCCGTTCGGACCGCACTCGAGGTCGCAATCGAGCGGACCAGGCTTGTGCACGCCGACCAGCGTCGTACCGATACGACCACGCAGGTTGTGGACGGTGGCACGGTCACCGAGCGCTGGGTGCCGGTGGAGCGGGTCGGCTTGTACGTGCCCGGCGGAAACGCTGTGTACCCGTCGAGCGTCGTGATGAACGTCGTGCCTGCGCAGACGGCCGGTGTCAGTTCCCTCGTGGTGGCTTCGCCGCCACAAGCGCAGTTCGGTGGGCTCCCGCACCCGACAGTCCTTGCCGCCGCGCAGTTGCTCGGCGTCGAGGAAGTGTGGGCCGTCGGTGGTGCACAAGCTGTGGCTCTGCTCGCGTATGGCGACGCCGATCTCGAGCCCGTCGACCTCATCACCGGCCCGGGCAACATCTATGTCACTGCCGCCAAGCGGTTGTGCCGTGGTCTGGTTGGCATCGACTCCGAAGCAGGTCCGACCGAGATCGCCATCCTCGCCGACGCCACCGCCGATCCCGTCCACGTCGCGGCCGATCTCATCAGCCAGGCCGAACACGACGTGCTCGCCGCGAGCGTGCTCGTGACGGACAGTGTCGAACTCACCGACGCTGTCGACACCGCGCTCACTGCACAGCTCGCGATAACGAAACACCGCGAGCGCGTCGCAACGGCGTTGGCGGGCAAGCAATCCGGCGTCGTTCTGGTTTCCAGCATCGCCGAGGGCCTGCGTGTCGTGAATGCGTACGCGGCTGAGCACCTGGAAATCCAGACGGCGAACGCAAGCGCTGTCGCCGCCCAAGTGCGCAGCGCCGGAGCCATTTTCGTCGGACCGTGGTCGCCAGTCAGCCTGGGCGACTACTGCGCAGGCTCCAACCACGTGCTCCCAACGGCTGGTTGCGCACGACACTCGTCGGGTCTCAGTGTGCAGACGTTCCTGCGGGGCATTCACGTCGTCGACTATTCCGAGGCCGCCTTGAAGGAGGTCGCCGGGCACGTGGTGACCCTTGCCGATGCCGAGGATCTGCCCGCGCACGGCGAGGCTGTGCGGTTGCGATTCGAGCGCTTGCAGTGACAACAGCGCCAGGGACACCAGCGCCAGGGACACCAGCGCCAGCGACACCGCCGCCAGGATCCCAAGTCCGGCTCGACGACCTACCGCTGCGCGACAACCTGCGTGGCAAAACGCCGTATGGGGCACCGCAACTGAGCGTGCCGATACAACTCAACACGAACGAGAATCCGCATCCGCCGACACAGGCGCTCATCGACGATGTCGCGGAGTCGATTCGGGTGGCCGCGGCACAGCTGCACCGCTATCCGGATCGCGATGCGGTCGAGTTGCGCGCGGACCTTGCCGCTTACCTCACCGTGCAGACAGGTGTGGCGGTCGAGGCGGCAAATGTGTGGGCAGCCAACGGGTCCAACGAAATTCTGCAGCAGCTGCTGCAGGCGTTCGGCGGCCCGGGTCGCAGTGCTCTCGGCTTCGTACCGTCTTATTCGATGCATCCGATCATCTCGACCGGCATCAACACCGAGTGGGTGGAAGCCAAACGGAGCGCGGACTTCTCGCTCGACGTGGACCACGCGGTCGCGGCGATCACCGAACGGCGCCCGGACGTCGTTTTCGTGACAAGTCCGAACAACCCGACGGGGCACAGCATTCCGCTGGACGAGCTCACCGCGATCCTCGAGGGTGCGCCTGGAATCGTTGTCGTCGACGAGGCGTACGGAGAATTCTCCGCCGCGCCAAGTGCCATCTCGTTGATCGACAGGTTCGCGACCAAGCTCGTGGTGACCCGAACGATGAGCAAGGCCTTCGCATTTGCGGGTGGGCGGCTCGGTTACCTGGTTGCGGCACCGGCAGTCATCGACGCGATGTTGCTCGTGCGGTTGCCCTACCACCTCTCGGTCGTGACTCAGGCGGCTGCGCGGGCGGCGCTGCGGCATGCCGACGAGACGCTGGCCAGCGTCGCCGAACTGTCGGCGCAACGCGATCGTGTGGCCGCCGAGTTGCAGGCGAACGGCTTCGACGTCGTGCCGAGCGATGCGAACTTCATCCTCTTCGGCCGCTTCGCCGATGCGCCGCGTGCCTGGCAGCATTACCTCGACGAGGGCGTGTTGATCAGAGACGTCGGCCTTCCTGGATATCTGCGTGCGACCATTGGACTTGCAGCGGAGAATGACGAGCTGCTGAGGGTGAGCGAGAAGCTCGCCGCAACGGAGTTGGAGCTGTAATGGGAAGAACTGCGCGGGTAGAGCGCATCACGAAGGAATCGTCGATCGTTGTCGAGCTGAACCTCGACGGCACCGGCGTCGTCGACGTATCCACCGGAGTGCCGTTCTTCGACCACATGCTCAATGCATTCGGCACGCATGCCAGCTTCGACCTGTCAGTACAGGCGACCGGCGACACCGAGATCGAAGCGCACCACACGGTCGAGGACACGGCGATCGTCTTGGGCCAAGCGCTCGGGCAGGCACTCGGCGACAAGGCCGGCATCCGGCGGTTCGGCGACGCGTACATCCCGATGGACGAGACCCTGGTCCAGGCGGCCGTCGATGTCTCCGGCCGGCCGTACTGCGTGCACACCGGGGAACCGGATCACATGCTGCACGCGGTGATTCCCGGTGCGCCCGACAAGGGCGGCGCGCCTTATTCGACTGTGATCAACCGGCACGTCTTCGAGTCGATCGCGCTCAACGCACGAATCGCGTTACACGTTCGGGTGTTGTACGGACGCGACCAGCACCACATCACCGAGGCGGAATACAAGGCGGTGGCCCGCGCGCTGCGTGCCGCAGTGGAGCCCGATGCGCGGGTGCACGGCGTCCCGTCCACCAAGGGCTCCCTGTGATGCGGACGGCCTAGTG
>JBBSKP010000080.1:0-19518 GCA_038256175.1 Mycobacteriales bacterium | reverse complement strand
CCACAACGGAAACCGTTGAATCCAAAAAGGATTCAACGGTTTCCTTCGTTTGACGACGATGATAGCTGTCCGGTCAGGTCGGCAGCTCCTTACCCGACTGCTCAGCCACCATGTATGCGGCGTACCAGTCAGGCCAGTCGTCGTCTCTGTGACCGAGGGTCGCCTCGTACTTGCCGTGCGCCTGCTCCGCGCGCCGAAACGCGCTTGCTAGATCGTTCGTCGATGCGAAGGTCGTCGCCGTGGGGTCAATGCGACCCTCCTGGCGTGTAGTGACTTCCTGGAACAGACAGCCAGCCATTGCCGTCCGGATCATTGAACGAGGCGAAAGAGCGGTAGCTGCCATGCTCGGGATCTGGACCGCTCACGCGAGTGCGACCGAACAGGTAGGGATCATCCGGACCGTCGTGCGCACCCTCGTTGTGGAACACCTCACTGACCGCGACACCACGATCGAGCAGCTCTTGCCGCGCGGCCTCGATGTCTGAGACGACGAGGTACAAACCCTGGGCGGAGCCGGGTGCCGCCGGGGTGATGGTCTTGCCCAAGATGACCAAGCATCCGGACCCCGGCGGTGTGAACTGCATAATGCGGAAGGATTTGCTGTCGTCGAAGTCGGCGTCAAGTCTCCACCCGAGCCGGTTGTAGAACTCCTTCGCGCGGTCCATATCCGACACGGGGATGACGACTATCTCGACCTTCATGTCGACCGTGCGCATCGCGAACTCCTTGGTTGTGAGCACCGATGCTCCACTTTGCGCCCTCTACTTGACGTTGAACTTTGGCGGCTCGATCTGGTCGATGCAGCTCGCGTCGAGCGCGACCGGGTCCGGATTGTCGGTGAAGGCGACGATCAAATCCGCAGAGCACGCGGAATCGTAGAAGGTCATGTGCGCGGCGTAGGGGATCGTCTCGACGACCGCGTTCGTGAGTGTCTCCGCGACGATTTCCCCGTTCCCGGCTGCGGTCTGGGCGTCGAAGCTGCCGCTGAGGACGAGCGTCGGGACATCGCTCTTGGCCGGGTCGCGCAGTGAGTCGGGGGCCGCAGGCACGTCCCAGATGCCGCAGTCGACGCGATGGTGAAATGGGACCTGCGGCACGTTCTGCCAGGCCGAGGACGGGAACTCCGGGAACGCCTCCCGCCCTTCGCGGATCTCTTCCTCCTCGCCCCGCTCCCACTCCGCGCACGTGACGCTGTTGAGCAGGCCCCACGAGAAGATTTCGAATCCTTCAGGGCTGACCCTCGGGGCCCATTGCTCGGCAAACGGCTGTGGGTCGCCTTGCGCGAGCGCATGGATCACCGCCGGGGCATCGGGGGCGGTATGGCTCGCGTACACCAGCCAGCTGACGAGCGTCGAGACGTCGATAACCACACGCACCTGCTCACCGTCGTCGAGGGTCACGGTCGTCGTCGTGGGCTTCTCTGCCGCCTCGCCCACGACGCGGTTGAACTTCCCGCCGAGGTCTGGGTAGGCCGCATTGCAGTCGGGCTGGGCCGCACAAGCCTTGACCAGGTTGTTGAACCCTTCTCCGGTCGCACGCCACAGCAGGCCGAAGCTCACCGCGTTGGCCGGAACGATGCCATCGAGCACCACCGACCGGATCGCGTAGGGATACTTCTGCATGTAGGTCCGCGCGATCTGGCTGCCGTAGGAGTGGCCGATCACGTTCCACTTCGGGATGTCGAGCGCGGTCCGCAGATCGTCGAGGTCGGCCGCGCTCTCAGTCGTGTTGAAGGCACTGAGATCGACTCCCGCCTTGACCAAGCGGTCGCGGCACTCCGAGACCGCCTTGCCGCGCAACTTCTCCGCCTCTGGGCCATCAGTGCCCTTGCTGATGGCCTCCGCATTGAAGCGATCGATCTCCACGCAGGTGAGCGATGGCTCGGAGTGGATGTTCCCGCGCTGGGACATCAGGATCAGGTCCCGGTCGCGGTTCAACCCGGCCGTGACGAGGTCGGGTGCCCGGCTGATCGCGCTTGCGCCGGGCCCGCCGTCGACCCAGAGGATCGGGTCAGCCGCGGGGTCCTTTGCTACCGCCGGAACGATGGCGACCGCGTTGCGGACCGTCCCCTTACTCGGGTCGGTGCGGCTGGTGGGCACCACGAGGGTGCCGCAGCGAGCGTTCTTGAGCACCTCCTCGACCTCCGGGTCGATCCTGTTCGTCGGACACGGCCCGGGTTCGAACTTCGCGGCGGGGAGATCGGGCTGCCTGTCGTCATTCCTGTCGTCATTCTTGTCGTCACTGCCGCAGCCGGGGAGGCAGAGGAGCGCGAGCGGCACCGCGATCACGGCGTGACGCCATCCGCGCGTTCGGTTGTTCATCGGGCCCCCTCCACCGCGAACACCGGTAGCGCGATTTCCGCGAGACACCCGATGCTCGGATCATCCGGCCGATCCCAGAACGACTGCAGCACGTGGTCCGCGCACGCGTTGATGAACGAGCCATGGGCAGCGCCGGGGATGACCACAACCGTCGAATTCGGCAATGTCTTGGCGGCGATATCGGCGTACCGCTTGCCAGTCTTGGGGTCGAAGCTCCCACTAATCACCAGCGTCGGAATCTCGCTCTCGGTCGCTTCCCGCACGACGGAGGGTGCCTTCGGGACGCTCCAGACTTCACACTTTTCTCGCTCCCACGCCACCTGGGGTCCTTGCTCCAGCACGGTGGCGGGGAAGTTCGGGTAGGCGCTTTGTGCCGTCTCGATCGCTTCCGCCGCAGTCTCGTAAGGGACCCACTCGCTGCAGCTCACGCCCAGCGACAGCCCGTGGCTGAAGTATCCGTAGGCCTCCGGCGGCTGGACCTTCTCAGCGGCCCAGCGCTGGGCGATTCCGCCTGGGTCACCATTGGCGAGCCGATCGAGATCCAGCGGCAGGCCCACCGGGTCCTTCGTCGACGCGACCATGGTGCTCACCAGTGCGGTGCCATCGAGCAGCACCTCGACCTGCTCACCGTTTCCGAGCGGCGAGGGGACCGTAGTCGTGACCGGCTCTGCCTCCAGCTCACTGACCAGGCGGGTGAAAGTCTCGGAAAGGTCGGGGAAACGATCACGGCAGCTGGGCTGCTCGTCGCACGCGGCGAAGAACGCGTCGAGACCATCCCGCGCACTGTTCCAGGTCCACCCGAGGCCGACCTCCGAGGGCGGCGTCACCCCGGCGATGACCGCCGAGCGGATTCCTTCCGGGTGCTCGCGCATGATCGTGAGTGTGAGGTCGGAGCCGTAGGAGTGCCCGAACAGGTTCCACTGCTCGAGCTTCAGTGCGGTCCGCAGATCGGCGATGTCCGCCGCGCTCTCGAGCGTGTTGTAGGCGCCGAGGTCGACGCCCTCGTTGCTCAGGCGCTCGCGGCAGGCGCGCGCCGCATCGACGAGCAGGCGCCCCGTCGACTCGGCATGAAGGTCGAGGCCGACGGTGCGGACGTCGACTTGGTCGATCTCGGGGCAGCCGAGGGTGGGCTGCGAGAACCTCGTTCCACGTTGCGCCATCAGAATCAGGTCACGATCGCGGTTCACCCCGGCGCTGACCAGCAGCCCCGCGGCGGTGAGCGAGCTCTCGCCCGGGCCACCGGTAATGAAGATGACGGGATCTGGTGCCGGCCGTGCGGACTGGGCCGGAATGATCGCCGCGGCGAGGCGGATAGTGCGTTCGGACGGCTCGGCGCGATTCTCCGGCACGACCAGGAAGCCGCAACGTGCGTCCGCGAATGGGTCTTGCCCGCCTTCTGGCTGGGGCATGCCCAGATCCGGGCACGAGACGTTCTCGAAGTTCACGGCCGGGGGCTCGGGCGGGGCGGAATTGCCGCAGCCGATCACCCCGACGAAGACGAGGGCTGTTGCGGCGCTTAGCGCACCGTTTCGTGTGCGCAGTCTCCGGGACCCGGGCACAGCTCGAATTTACTACTCCGGGTCGTCCTGGGATACGCAGTTGCGAGATGAATCTTCCGGTGAGACGCCACCTATGTGACGATTTCTCTGGCGGCGGTTTTCCTGCCGATTCGGAGTCTCACACGGTCGGGTGATCGATATGCGATTTGTGAATCAGCTCAGGGTGTACGCGCTCGTTCTTCTGCTCATTTGTGCGGCATGCAGCAATTCGAGTACCGAAGGCGATGGTTCGCCACCGACGACTGTTTCTCCTCCGCCGGCGGAGTTCGTCGAGGGTCCGTGCGCGAAGACGCCGAATCCGGTCCCACTGCTAGAGAATGCTCGCTGCGGACAGTTGGTCGTGCCGGTGAATCGCACCAAAGCCGACAGTGGCACCTTGCATCTGGAAGTAGCGATTGTTCCGTCGGAAACGCAGCCGCCGACCAAGGCGCCGATCGTCTTTCTCATGGGCGGGCCCGGTCAGGATGGGATCACGGATCCCCCGATCAACCCGGACGTCCCGCTGAACCGTGATCGCGATCTGATCCTCATGGGACAGCGCGGCAACGTGACGTCCACCTCGCCGTTGGCCTGCCCGGAGATTTTCGAGTACTTCTCCCAAAGGCTCGGAATGGCGTGGAACGCTGAGTCCACACGGGATGCGTACGTAGAAGCGGTGAAAGAATGTCACGATCGTCTGGCTCCGACCGCTGACCTCTCGGCGTTCAATTCGACCGAGAGCACCTATGACCTGATCGATCTACGCAAGGCCCTCGGACTCGAGAAGTGGAACGTGTTCTCCCACTCGTACGGTACGGACCTTGCGCTGATCTACATGCGTCAAGACGCCGACGCTATCGAGTCGATCGTGTTCGACGGAGTGACGCCTCCATCGGTCGGCGCCCTGGGCTGGACCTGGGCCAGCGCTCGCCAAGCCTTCGACAACATGGTCAAGGCGTGCGAGGACCAGCTGGCATGCGAAGAGCGATATCCCGACCTGGAGGAAACGTTCATCGGGCTCGTCAATGAGCTAGAGGAGAATCCCATCATCACGACGGTCAACCTTGAGGGTGTAGGAGACACGAAGGTTGTGGTCGACGGCGGAATGCTGCTGAATTGGTTTGTCCCCGTCGCTACCCATCTACCGGCCGAGTTCCCGTCAACAGTCGATGCGCTCGCCAACGGGAATGCACAGCCCATTGCGTCGCGCTGGGCCGAGGTTTGGGGACATCCGGAGAGGGGCGTCCTGCATTGGGGCCTCACCCTGAGCATTTGGTGCCGTGAATGGATCCCCTTCGAGACCGTCGAGCAGTCAATGCAACAGGCGGAAGAGGCATTCCCTGAACTCCCGGAATCCGTTCGGGCCCAAGCGCCGCAGCTGCCGTTTCTGCGCGACGCCTGCGAAGTGTGGGACGTGCCGAAAGGTCCTGACTCGATCCGGGACATCACCGTGAGTGATATTCCTTCGCTTGTGCTGTCGGGAAGCTACGACGGGCAGACCGGAGCGGTGTGGGGGGACTACATCGCGAAGAATCTCTCGCAATCGATAGTCGCGGTCGTGCCCGGAGCTGCACACGGCGTGTTCGCGGAGCCGCCGTGCGGCGCAGAGATTATCGCGTCGTTCTTCGATAATCCGGAGAAGCCTGATACTTCCTGCACCGCCACAACGCAGCTACCGGCGTACACCGTTCTTCCACCAGGACAATGACTTACGTGAATGGTGCCTATTGAGCCGGCAATAGTTCGCTACTGGCGTCGTCCAGAGCCTGACTCAGAATGTGTCCGTACGTTTGGATATCGACGGTGGTGTCCGCGGACGTGGCGATCGTCAAGCTGTAGTCGGCACCAGTCCGAATGAGATAGTGCGAGACGCCCTTGCTTCGGTCAAGATGATGAGGGAGGAAGGCGAACACGCACTGGGCGTCACAGAGCGCAAGAGGCGCCTTACCCAGGTTGATGCTCGTCGACAACACCGTCGCGAAGACTGGCCCACCTTCGTCGTCTTGCGTCGTCATTTTCGTGACTTGTTTGCGAATGACCGGCCAAGGTGCACGAAATAGGGCCGTTCGCAGTTCGGTGACTTTCTTCGAGTGTCCACGTTCGATTTCTGATTTGAGCGCGGACGCGATGCGTGCTGCGCGTTCGGGAGTGGTGCCGACTGCCGAGATATCGATCCGCGCATCATGGACACCGTTCACACCGAGTTCACCCATCGGATCATCGATCGCGAACGTCATCGACGAAACGAGATGCTCAGGGACAGGCTCGTCGATCGACTCGAAATAGGACGTGATCGCACTCCCGATGACAGTCAGCATCAGCACTGACGGCGTCACTCTCAGCCGCCGAAATCGGTCACCATTGAGCCGGACCACGTATGCACGAACAGCGCCGCTGCCACGGTTGAAAACCGTTGGCTCACATAAGGGGTGGTCCTCGTGGATAGTGAACAGCGAAGTTTTGCGGTTTCGGTAGATGCCCGCGCCGGCCTGCAACAAATGGACGGGAAACGTCCATACCGAACGGATGGCGGCAACCGTGCCACGCGGAGTGGCGTGGATATGTGATCGCCCTTTGAGGACGAGCGGAGCAGGTTCCGCACCGAATAGCGCAGACCCGACTGACTCCAATTCCATGCCGCTCAACAGTGAGTGGCTCGCATGAAGAATGACAATCGTCGCGGTGCCCTCCAGTCCAGGCACCTGGTGAACATTGTGGAAGACATGCATACGCCATGCCGATTGTGCTGCATCGATGCGCGAATCCGGCTCACACAGCGCCACCGCGGATTCAATAAGGTGTGTCCATTCGAATCCAGGCGCGCTGTCGTGATGGGTGATTCGATCGACTATCGAAATGTCGTGGCGAATCCAGTATGGCCGGTCCAACCCTCCAGGGAATTCTCTTACCCGGCAGTTCATCGCATCGACGACATGTGGGAACCCGACCCGTGAGTCTTTTCGGAGCGCGGGCGCTCCAGAAAGACTCACGGGTGGCGAAGCCACTACCCCTGGCGCCGAACGATCTCGGCAATCCAGCTCGGTGCGTATGGAGATGTGCAATTCCGCGGGGTCGGGTAGTCCTTCAATACCTCTAAGCGCTCGCCGATATCGATGGCGCGGGCACGGTGCTCAACGTGCTGGATTCCGATTTCAGCCAGGCAATGGTTCATGGCCCACTGGAGGCGATCGGGGGCGTCCTTCATCTCCGCTTCGATGGTGTCGAGCAGGTCGACGAGGACGAGTCCATCCGGCTTCTTCGCAACCCGCTCGGTGGTCAGCGCCCAACCGGCGCTTGCGACCACCGGGTCGGGATCCGCGAACCAGGCGAGGCGTAGCGCTTCTGAATGGGGGCTCTTCTTCACGACGTAGTTCACGAGCCAGTCGTGCACCTTGGGTGCGCGCGCTCCGCGCAGCATGCTGTCCAGTTCGTCGCGCTCGAATGCTTTCGGGCGGCATATCAACATGGCGAGCAGCCTCGCTGCGGTGTCGTCCGTCCGCCAGAGCTCGCGTGCGAGATCCTGCTGTATCTTCAGCCGCTTCGGGACAGCACGCAGCTTGCTGAGGTTGACGCCGTGGTCATCGCCGCGTGTCTCGTTCGCGGCGCGCATCTTCGGGTCCTCGAGCTCGGCCAACTCGGCCATCACCTCGGCCACCGTTGTTTCTGACACACACCCTCCTGACCCGTCGTGCAGTGAGATGGAAGCCTACGACCGCCGGCGTCAGAGTTGCCGCGGGGATACTCAGTTGCCCAACATTCCCAAAGATCATTTACGTCGGCAGGGTTGGGGCTTAGATTTGATCACGTAGATCGTTGCTTTGCCGCGACGTCGCGACCCGCGACGTCGCGAAGAAGCAAACCTTTGCACCGACAGAGCAAAAGCGAATAGCCCGATGCGTTTGCTCGACTCGCCTCAGCGGAGCTCCACACCCCTGACGGAGTCCGCGCGACGAAGGGAGCCGCCATGAGTACGGCGGAAGAGCGCGCAGCTGCGCTGGATCTAGTAGCCCGACTCAAGTCTTCGTACCCCGAGCTTCCGAACGCGCCGACTCCGGATCTCCTCGACCACAAACGCATTTGGGCGTACCTGAAGACCGACCACGATGTCGGCGGTGAGCCCGACGCTCCGATGACGTACGAGAACAAGCAGTACGAAGGGTGGGAAGAGAACACCTACGTCATCTGCGAAGTGCTCGCCTGGCGTGGGATTTGGCTCTCGGAGGAGCGGCGCCGGATCGGCAATGTCGACCTCGGGCGCACCATGTACCTGGGGCTTCCGTACTACGGCCGATGGTTGCTCGCCGTCGCGCGCGTCCTGGCGGAGAAGCAGCACATCGGCTTGACCGAACTGAGTGAACGGATGGTCGAGGTAAGGGAGCGCTACGAAGGTGGCCTCGAAGGAAAGACGTTGGAGGCCAAGCCAAAGTTCGAAGGTGACGGTTCGAACGTGAAGCGCAACGAGCATCACATCCGTGCGGTCGGCAAGGGCGATCCACAAGTCTTCGCGGGTCAGGCCGGGCAAGCGAAGTTCAAGGTGGGTGATCCTGTGTTCGTGCGGGAGTTGCCAGCCCTGTTCTACACCCGCACACCGGAATACGTTCGCGGCGCAGTCGGTGAGGTCTCGGCGCTCGCCTACGAGAGTCCGGCGCCCGAGGACGAGACGTGGGATCGGCAAGGCGTGAAACCCGAGTGGTTCTACGTCGTCAAGTTCAACCTCGCGGATCTGTGGCCCGCCTACACGGGGCCCGCCGACGATGTGTTGCGCACCGAGATCCCCGAACGCTGGTTGCGAGCAGCCTCCTAGCTCTCGTCACGTCCGTTTGCATCGACTTGCCTTGCCCAGAAAGGGATTCCATGACTGGCCACGATCACGATCACGACCACGATCACGCGCGGACTGTTGCGCCGATGGTGGACGAAATTACCGATTTCGAAGTTCTGGAGATCGCGCTGCGCGAGCTGTGCATCGAGAAAGGAATCTTCACGGCCGACGAGCATCGGCTCTTCACCGAATTCGCCGAACAGATCGGTCCCACCCCTGCTGCGCGCCTCGTCGCCAGATCCTGGATCGATCCTGACTTCAAGGCGCTTGCGCTCGCCGAACCGATGACCGCAAGCAAGGAAGTCGGTGTGGACTGGATGGAACCGACGGGCTTCGGAACGCCGAGCGATTTCACGGCGTTCTCGATCCTCGAGGACACGGCCACGTTGCATAACGTGATCGTCTGCGCATTGTGCTCGTGCTACCCGCGGCCGATCCTGGGAAATTCTCCCGAGTGGTATCGCACACCGAACTACCGCCGGCGTTTGGTCCGCTGGCCGCGCCAAGTTCTGTCCGAGTTCGGCCTGGTTCTGCCTGACGGCGTCGCGGTCCGCGTGCAGGACTCGAACCAGAAACACCGATTCATGGTGATGGCGATGCGCCCGGAAGGTACCGACGGCTGGAGCGAGGATCAGCTCGTAGAAATCATCACTCGCGACTGTTTGATCGGCGTTGCACTTCCCAAGGCGGGCGTCACCACGAATGTGATTACAGCCACCCGTCCAGCTATCCACCCCGTCACCTAGCGGAGCGGCAAACGTGAGCACACAACACGACATCGCGCCCTTGAAGGCCATCGTCGACCGCAACCAGGTCTGGCCGGTGATGGCCGCCAAGTACGGCGTCACCAACCCAGTGCCGCCGTGGAAGACCAGCCTGGACGGCATGTGCGACGCCCTCGATCAGGCGTCGTGCGACGCGGGTATCCCAGACTTCAAGGACAGGCGTGATGAAGAAGATTCACTCTCGGCGACCGTCTACTCCAGCCTGCCGTATCCCGAGAATCAGCTTGTCGCACTGGCACATTCGCTCCTGACACGTGGCATCATCGACGAGAAAGAACTTCAGGAACGGCTCACCAGCATTCGAGCTCGCCTCGAAGCCTGAACTGCCAAGATCGGCGCAGTCCCAACGGACCCAAAGATGCAACCCAGTTCACGCGATCACGGAGTTTCCGTTCGCAGCTTCTAGGGCGATGCGTACGAAAGTCCGTTCTCGCGAGAGTGGCGCCGCGCTTTCAGCCTGCCTTCCGTAACTGATTCCTACAGCGTTGCGCGCGCTGACCGGCGCGGACGAACTGCTGTTGACCACTTTGACGCACTCGCGCGCGGACCGGCTGCGCTCGTACGAACTCATTTCACGCGCCTGGTCCTGAGCCCGTCACTCGCAACGACAACAACCGAACACACCGAAATGCCACAATCGTGCGGTGACTGTTCCGATTGACGTGATTGAGGTGTGTGCGCAGATCGATGCCGCACACGACGACGACGCGCTGGTCGAGGCCACTATTCCGGTCGCGTCGCTTGTCGCGGATTCTCTCCAGATGGGTACGTCAGCAGCGCGGTTTGCGCAAAGCTGGTCGACAGTCGTCCGCAGTACGGTCGCCGCCGCTGCTCGCATCGGCATGGCGCCGATCGATCCGAGTTGGACGTGGTTTGTCTCCGGTAGTACTGCTCGCGACGAAGCGCTACCCGGCTCCGACATCGAATCGATACTTGCCGTCGACGACAGCGGGACCGATCTGCGGGCGGCCATGGATCAGGCGGCTCACGTCCACGAGATCCTGGATCGGTGCGGGTTTCGCGGCGACGACAAAGGTGCTATCGCATCGCGAAAACGATTCTGCCGCACAAGAACACAATGGCTTTCAGGAATCGCGGGGTGGACCGAGGACCCGGTCGCGGACCGCGGGGTGGTGATGGCGGGACTGCTTGCCGATTCCCGGTCCGTGGCGGGCGAGCCGATCGACTTGCGTGGCCCGCTCGGGGATGCGATGCGATTACGGACACGCTCGTTGCGGTTGATGCTCGACGACTCACTCGCCGACCGCGGCGCGATTCCGTCGCGACTTCGAGTGTTCGCGACTCGTGACGACGTCATCGACCTCAAGTCGGCGGCAGTGCAACCGATCGTTCAGATCGCCCGATGGGCCGCGCTGAGCACTGGCTCGGCGGCTTTGCCAACAGCGATCCGGCTGAAAGACGCGTCGGGCAGTATCTATCTGAGTGCAGACGATGCTGAGGCGCTCGCGGAGTGCCACGCGATCGTCACCGAGATTCGGTGGCGGCACCGGGCGTCGCGGTGGCTCGAAAATCGTTCTGCGGGAGACGGATTTGCCCTCTCGACCCTCTCACCCCAGGACCGTGCCCTGCTCCGGCACGTCGGTCGTGAGGTCGCCGGGATCAAACGAAAGCTCGCGTATCTCGCGTCGACGTCGTCGTTCACGTCCGGTTAGCAGTTACCAGCCCTTGTCCTAATGTGGGAATTCGCTTGGCAATCTGATATGTCTCGAGAAATATGCGGAAAGTTCTGTTCGTCTGAAATGCGCCGAAAACCCGGAGAATACGAATTAATTGGACTCGACAATGCAGCCGAGTTAGCGACGTAGATCGCCCTGTTACTCCTGGATTATCAAACCGTTTCAGTTTGGTGATCGCCGTATCCGTGTCGTAAATATCGTTTTCTCGGTACCGATATTGAGCAACAAACGGGTTACGGTCCGATCGCGGAACAACCACTAGCCGATTGCGTACACCTCAGCTGCAATGCCGAACGTCTGTGAGGTCGACACCTACGCCGAGGTTGCACGATCCGGTTGAACAGAAGGATGAGGAACCCTATGAAGAAGATCACCCGCACAGCGGCAACCTCTGTGCTGGCCGTCGCCGCGCTTGGGCTCGCTGCGGGGACCGCGAACGCGGCTCCGGCTCTGACCCCTCCTGCACCGAACAACTCGACGATCAGCATCGACGTTCTGCCAGGTGTGCACTACACGGCCAACGCAGTTGACCAGTCGGTGGTCCTCAATACCGGTCTCGGATCGTTGACGACGGAAGGCGGGCAGTTCCAACTGCTCGACGGGCGCGGTCAGCTGATGGCGGGCACCCCGTTGACGCCACCGTCCGAGCCGAGTCCGGCAAAGCGCCCGGCCAGCGCGCCAGTCCCGACGCCTGCTTCTGCGGCGGCCACACCCGCCTTGCCGTTGCATAACGTCGATGCCACGTCGGACTTCAACAGCGCGCTCAGTGTCGCGGCGACGCAGTTTGGCCTGGCCACAGGCATCGGCGGCCTAGCTGGCGGAGCAATCGGCGGCCTCGGCGGCTGCATCGTCGGCGGAACGATCGGCGCGGCTGTGCTCCCCGTGCTGTTCCTCGCGAGCGGCCCGGCCGGCTGTCTCGTAGGCCTCGGTATCGGCGCAACCGTCGGCACGATCACCGGGTCGCTACTGCTCGGTGTCCCCGTCGGCATCGCCAGCGCAGTTCAGATGTACAACACTCTGAACGCCACGGCGTAGCCTGACAGCCCGTAATCTGCTTGGTTCGAAGAAGGTTCCCCGCCCATCAAGGGCGGGGAACCTTCTCGCGCCGAGTCGATGGCCATCACATCGCGAGCAAGTACGCCGTGTGACGGGCTGTCGGACGCGCTGTAGTTCTTGTTGGTCGGACGGTGTCGAGTGGCGCGCGCAACACTCGATGGAGGCTGTGACGTCCATCGCGCGAGTTAATTCTGACGTGGCCCGATCGATTTGTGAAATGTGACGTGGGTCGCGCAATGTATTCCGAAATGCAAAGCGTAGTTAATGAATAGCCAATTAAATGGACTGGTCAGTTCCGTCGAGCTGATGTTTGTGGTCGCATCGGCCGAGAAGGTGCGACCATAACCAGCATCTCGATGCTTTACGGCTTGGCGAATACGTCATTGTGCGCGGTGTGCGGGCGCGGATGATGTCGACGAGTTGCGGGTATGCGTGAGTGACGGGCAGTAGTTGAGGTGCCCGATGACGATGGCCTGCGGAATGAGGTATTGGTTGGCCATCTTGACGATGTAATCCTCGGTGATGAGCGAGTAATCCGACAGCAAGCTCTCCCACAATGTCGGGGCCGTGTAGCCGAATCCGGCGGCGACGCCGTAGCTCTTGGACAGGAATGTTGTTACCGGTCAGTTCGTCGGCGATGCGACTTCTCGCACCGTCGTGAGGTCGGGGTGTGACTAGTGTGGCTGCCGAGTTGAATTTGACCGGCGTCGACGAGCGGGCGTAGTAGTGCGGCGTTGTCGGTCCAGGAGTCGTAGGTTGCGTTGACGAAGTAGGTCAGCCGGATGCCAGCGTCCTTGGCGAAGTGGGTGTAGAGCCGCACGACTTCGCCGTTGACGCCGTCGTCGACGGTGAGGGTCAGCACGTCGTTGTGTCCGGAATCTTGGTGAGGGCACCGCCGCCGTATAGGGCGATTCGCGCAGTCGCAGGTGGTGGTGGCAACAACAACGGTGCGGGCTGAGTCGGGGTTGTCGGATCGACACTGACTGCGCCCCTGGTATCTGATGTCGTTGCATCACTGATGCTGCAGCCCGCAATCGTCACGCCAACAGTGGTCGCTTGACGGAGTGAGGGGTCCGCCGACCATCGGTGGCGGAGCGAGGGGACCCCGCGCTCCGATTCCTACTCGATATTCTGGTAAGACGGCTTATCACCAGCTAGGTTCGATTGCCAACGTCGCAAACTGCGCGACGTGTGTGCACTTCGGATGAGAGTCGGGACGCAATGACGCACATTCGCGAGGAGTTCGAGTTCGAGGTAGACGTTCCTCCAGCAGTTCTCATGGAGATCCTGCGGGATGTCGAGGGGATGCCTGAATGGTCGAAGCCGTATCTGCCCAGCTGGCCGAAGATGCGCGTGTCGGCAACCATCGTCGAGCAGCATGCCGATGGCACTCCGCGCCTGGTCCGCGGCAGCACGTCGACCTTGGGCATCGCCGACAGCTCGTTGACCGAGTACCTATGGGCCGAATCGTCCTGCAGTTGGACAGTGCTCGAAAGCAAGGTCATGAAGGCACAACGCGGCCGCTATGACGTCGTCGCACAGGGCAGGGGTTCGCGAGTTGTCGCCAGCATCGAGGGCGAACTCAAAGTCGCGCTACCTGCGTTGTTCGCGAAACAACTGACGAAGTTCCAGAAGCAATTTGTGGGCACTGCTCAGAAGGCACTTGTCGCTGAGGCGGCTCGCCGTACGAGGGGCAGATCGCTCAGCTAGGTCTCCTGCCTCGTCTTCTAGCTCTCGCTTGATCTCGACCGGAGATCCGCCGCGCTCGATCGGTGTACGAATTAGCCATTTCGTCTAGCAATTGTACAAACAGGCGTGTATTGTCAAGTCAACGGTGAGGTAGCGCACACACCGACTATCCGAGGACTCGACAAGGAAGGCCGGATCGTGACGACGACACAAGTTGACGAAGACCAGGCGGTTGCACCGGAGGATTGGCGCGATCGCAAGCGGTACCTGTGGTTGATGGGCCTGATACCCCCGACGGCGGTGTTCATCGGCGCTGGGTTGGTGTGGGCGTTCAATCAGCTCGGTTGGACGGCAGTCGCACCAGTGTGGTGGTGGATCGGATTCATCCTGCTGTACGTGTTGTTGCCGATCCTTGACAGGTTCTTCGGTCCGGACGGACAGAATCCGCCCGACGAGGTGATGGAACGCCTGGAGAACGACAAGTACTACCGCTACTGCACATATGCGTACATCCCGCTGCAGCTGGCGAGCCTGATCTTCGCTTGCTACCTGTGGACGGCCGAAAACCTCTCGTGGCTCGGCGTCGAGGGTGGTCTGGGGCTGGTCTCCAAGATCGGCCTGGCTCTGAGCATCGGCGTCATGGGTGGTGTCGGAATCAACACCGCCCACGAAATGGGCCACAAGAAGGACGAACTCGAACGTTGGCTGTCGAAAGTCACTTTGGCGCAAACCTTTTACGGACACTTCTACATCGAGCACAATCGTGGTCACCATGTCCGGGTCGCGACACCCGAAGACCCCGCTAGCTCACGATTCGGGGAGAGCTTCTGGACGTTCCTTCCTCGCAGTGTGCGTGGCAGCTTCAAGTCCTCGTGGGAGCTCGAAAAGGCACGACTGCAGCGACTTGGCAAGAGCCCCTGGACCATTCACAACGACGTCCTCAATGCGTGGCTGATGTCAGTGGTGTTGTTCGGCGTGTTGATCGCGGTGTTCGGTCCAGTCGTCCTCCCGTTCTTGATCATTCAGGCTGTCTACGGATTCGCTTTGCTCGAAACGGTGAACTACCTCGAGCACTACGGCTTACTGCGCCAGCGCACCGCGAACGGTCGTTACGAACGTTGCGCCCCGAAGCACAGCTGGAACTCCGACCACATCGTGACGAACATCTTTCTGTACCACCTGCAGCGTCACAGTGATCACCATGCGAACCCCACTCGTCGGTACCAGACGCTGCGCAGCATGGACGGCGCTCCGAACCTGCCGAGCGGATACGCCAGCATGATTGCGCTGACGTACTTCCCGCCGCTATGGCGCAAGGTGATGGACCACCGGGTCCTCGACCACTACAACGGCGACATCACCCTCGTGAACATTCAGCCCAGCAAGCGCGAAAAGATCCTCGCCAAGTACGGAGCGAACTGATGGCCGCCTTCGGTTGCCCGGTGTGCGATTACATCTACGACGAGACGGTGGGAGCCCCGAGAGAAGGGTTTCTCGCAGGCACCACGTGGGAGTCGATTCCCGCAGACTGGTGCTGCCCCGACTGCGGAGTGCGTGAGAAAGTCGATTTCGAGGCCGTGGAGGTGAGCAGAGCGTGACCGCGCCCATCGTCATCGTCGGTAGCGGAGTCGCAGGCGCGAGTGCTGCACAGGCGTTGCGAAGCGAAGGCTTCACCGGCCGGATCGTCGTTGTGGGAGAAGAGAATTCGCTCCCGTATCGACGCCCGGTGCTGTCGAAGGAACTGCTCGCGGCGTCCACGACACCGCAAAGGGCGCTGCTGAAACCTGCGACCTTCTGGTCGGACAACAACATCGAGTTGCGCACTGGAGCACGAGTTATCGGACTCGACGTCGACGCCAGGTGCATCACGCTCGCCGATCACGACACAATCCGGTACGAGTCGTTGCTGCTCGCAACCGGAGCGCGAGCGCGTGCACTGGACCATGACGGTGGGCGAAAGGTGTTCACGCTGCGCACAATCGACGATGTCGAGCCGTTGCGCGTGGCGATCGAACAGAACATGTCTCTGCTGGTGATCGGGGGAGGGTTGATCGGATGCGAGGTTGCGGCGACGGCCCGCGATCTCGGTGCCCAGGTCACCGTTCTCGAGAGCGCGGCGTCGCCGCTTAGTCGGATCGTGCCCGCCGCGATCTCAGAGATGTACGTCGATATGCATGCTGAGCACGATGTGCGTATCCATACCGATGTGTCGCTGACGTCCCTTGTCGAAGACGCCGCCGGTGTGCGGGCAATCGCAGCCGATGGCCGTACGTGGACGGCCGGTGCAGCTCTCGTGTCGATCGGATCGGTTCCCGACACCGCGCTCGCGGTTGCCGGTGGCCTCGCCGTCGACAACGGCATCGTTGTCGATGCGCAGTTGCGCACCTCTGCAGCGGGTGTCTACGCGGCCGGGGATGTTGCCGATCAGCCGAATGCGCGCCTCGGCGGACGGCACCGAACCGAACACTGGAACAGCGCGCAAGCGCAGGGGATCGCGGCCGCCAAATCCATGCTCGGGCAATCGATCACCTCGGCGGACATTCCTTGGGCGTGGTCGGCGCAGTACGGACACAGTCTGCAGTTCGCCGGCTGGCCGTGCCACGATGACGACTTCGTGATCCGTGGGTCGATCTCGCGCCGTGACTTCACCGCCATCGCGATGCGCGACGATCGGCTCGTCGGTGCGATAGCGATGGGTCGCCCCAAGGACATCAGGACGGTTCGGGACCTGATGGCGTCGGGTTCGTTGTACGACCGCGCCGATCTCGCGGACGAGCGAGTCGAGCTGAGCGAGGTCCCCGCCCGCAGTCGAGAATGCGTCGATGCTCGCCACTAAGGTCGACGCCATGCCCGCACGGTCCCGGATCGATCAGCCCGGCCGGTACCGCGCGGCGGTCGCGACGCACACACGCGACAGCATTCTCGATGCGCTCCGCGAGTTGCTACTCGAACGAAACTGGCGTGCGGTCACGATGACCGACGTCGCGGTCGCCGCGGGTCTGAGCAAACAAACTCTGTACAACGAGTTCGGGTCGCGTCGCGGGCTGGCGCAGGGGTACGCGATCAGGCTGACCGACGCGTTTGTCAGCGTGATCGAAGCTGCACTACTCGAGCACGAAAATAATGCCCTCGAGGCGCTCGAGCAGGGCTTCACGGCCTTCTTCGAGCTCAGCAAGTCCGACCCGCTCGTGCTGTCGCTGCACAGCGGCGATCCGCCCGATGACCTGCTCCAGTTGATCACGACTGACAGCGATCCGATCATCGACCGGGCAGGGCAACGGCTCGCGCAGACATTCCAGCAATGCTGGGTAGGTGCCTCGGAACACCAAGCCGACATCATCAGCAAAGCCGTCGTGCGGCTCGCGCTGAGCTATATCCCGACACCACCAGCCGATGTCGCGCAAACGGCAAATGACGTGGCGCAGTTGGTGACTCCGTTCATCGAGGCAATCGGCAAGTCCGGATAGCGGGTCTGCTGGCGCAGCCGCCCCGACCCTTGTAGCCGGCGTTCGACGACTGTTTATCTCCCGGGTTAATTGCCTGCTAACTGGAGCGCTTGCTGTTGCAAGCACTCTGTTTTACAGTTGCTTTCGGGTGCTCATACCGGGAGCCGCAGGCCGAGGCACCCATAGCGGGGCTCGTCGACGAGGCCGAGTTGCCAGCGCAATCCCAGCCCTTGAAGAGGAGAAACAAGATGACCGAGTCAATAGACATTTCCGTCGAGAGTTCGAAGAAGCCGCTCTACGCCACCGTCGGCGCAGGTGACGCGGCCGTGCAGACCGTCGCCGATGTAGTCGCGAAGGTTCGTGAGCGCGCCGAGACTGTCGGTACCGACGTTTCCGGCCGGGTCGAGACACTGCGTGAGCGTCTCTCCGGGTTGCCGGCCGAGCTCCCGGAGCGCGCCGAGCTGCGTGAGAAGTTCACCGTCGAGGAGTTGCGCAAGTTTGCCGACGATTACCGCTCCGGCGCGGTGGATCTGTACGCCGATCTCGCGACGCGTGGCGTGGGGACCCTCGAACGGCTCCGCACCCGTCCGGGTTTCGAGCAGCCGATCAAGCGTGCAGAGGACCTGTACAGCGACGTCTTTTCTCGCACCGAGGACGCGTTCGGCAAGGTCTCCGAGCGGACTCGCGAACTCGGTGAGCAGGCGTCGAAACTCGTCAGCCGCGTTGCGGGTCGCGCGAAGAGCGTCGAGACCGTCTCCGTGAGCTGACCACCTGGTACCAGCCAATATGGAAGCCATCCTCGCACCGCTCCGGCCGCGAGGGTGGCTTTTCCATCGGCGTCCGCTTGCGTATCGAATCCCGGTTGGTCGCGACGATAGGCAGGCGAAGGCGTAACCAGCAACGATTCGGAGAACACTGATGTCATGTCCCGTCCAGCAATGGTGGCGGCAGGACTTCGACTAGGCGTGGTTGGTCGGGTTGTACGTCGTGCGTGTGCATCGCCCTCAGGTTGTT
Organism: Mycobacteriales bacterium; assembly: GCA_038256175.1. Lineage (GTDB taxonomy): Bacteria > Actinomycetota > Actinomycetes > Mycobacteriales > Mycobacteriaceae > Antrihabitans. Next base: position 1,150 of record JBBSKP010000080.1, on the reverse strand, counting down.
GCGGCTCACCTTGTGTGGTCGTTGTCGGTGACCGGCGGCCTTGCCGCGTACCTGCTGACGGTGGGAAACGCGGATCTGCCGATGACATTCGTCCGCGTGCTTGCCCAGGCGAAGATTGCCATCATGACGTCGGTCTGCCTCGCCGTGACGTTGTGGTTCCTGCGCGAAGATGCGCAGGGCTCGCACTTCGACCCGTTGACGGACCTACTCAATCGTCGTGGCTTGCAGTCCGCTGCATCGCCGTGGTTCGACCGATTGGCAGACACCGATGCGGTTGTCGGCATGGTTTCGGACCTCGATGAGTTCAAACCGCTGAACGACACTCATGGGCACACGGCCGGTGATTTGGCGTTGCTGGCGACCGCTCGGCGTCTTCAAGTGGCTGCCCCCGACGAGTGCCTCGTGGGGAGATCGGGCGGTGACGAGTTTGTCGCCGTATTCGCAGCATCACAGGCCGACGTCGGGATGATCGCCACCGCGATTCACGCCGCGATTCACCATCCGGCGATGATCGCCCGGTCACGGCTAGCGCGGGCGTCGGAATCGTGACCAATCGTGACAAATTCTCCGACGACGTGGAAGCGTTGGACGAACTGCTCCGGCGCGCGGACGTCGCCATGTACGAGGCCAAACGTCGAGGAGGCAACACGCTGAACACCAGTTTCGGTGACGGTGGTCGCGCCTCGACGGCTGCCGTTGGAGAGTTGAGGCGTTAGACGGGCTTACGGCCTGTGATGTAGCGGAAACGCATATCCCAAATGAACAGCCGCATCCCGGCGGGGCCGAGTGCGCTCGGGATCAAGCGATCGAGAACCCGGAAGAAGCGGAGCCACCGCTCGAATCGCTGCTCGTCCTGTGCCGTCCATTCGAACTTCATCTGTTCACGCAGCTGCGGAGGCAGGAATCCGTTGGTAATGAACAGATTCCAGCTCGCGAAGGGTCGCCAGATCGGCGCGGGGAGGAATGTTGTCTTGGCGAGGCCGATGAGGAACTCGCGAACCGTATCGTCAATTTCGATTTGGGTGCGGCTCTTCTGGAGTGACGTCAGGCGGCTCGGGGGATCGTGCCGTTGAGGTAGCGGGATTCGTGGATGCGGTGTCGTTCCTGGTCGAGGTGGAAGTTCCAGTATTTGTCGAGGTCGCCGTTGCTG
>JBBSKP010000079.1:0-19599 GCA_038256175.1 Mycobacteriales bacterium | reverse complement strand
GGAATGCGGTTCGACCCGCTCCGACGGGTGAACCTCGAACAAACCATCAACACCGAGATCGCCAGGCACACCTCATGATCCCGCATATCTGCCGCTCAGCCGAGCACCCCGACCGGCGTGTTACCGACCCACGCTCCTAGCGAATGAATACCTGGTTGACCTTCCATGGTCAGCTTGCCGAGGCGTCGCCTGTACAGGAGAGCGAATATGACTTCACCGATCTTGACCAAAGGGCAGAACGCGTCACTCTCCGATGAGGTGACGGCATTGGACATTCTTGTCACGTGGGTGAATTCGGATTTTGACCTCGACGCCTCAGCTCTGCTGCTCAACAGCGATGACCGTGTAAGGGGCGACGCGGACTTCGTGTTCTACAACCAGCCTGAATCGGCCGATGCCTCGGTTCGCTATCTGGGTGGAAGTATCACGGAAGAAGGTAGGCAAGAACAGATTTCGATCGACCTTGCCGCTGTGCCGCCCGATGTGTTCAAGGTTGTCATCGCCGGTAGCTCGGGCGTACGTCCGCTGGGCGAGTACGGCAAACTCGCGATTCGCGTGCAGGACGGAACTGGCGTGGTGCTGTGCGATTTCGTCACTGCGGATGCCACCACCGAATGCGCTTTCGTATTCGCGGAGATCTATCGGCGCCTCGGATCTTGGAAGCTCCGCGCTGTCGGGCAAGGCTGGGAATCAGGACTTGCTGGCCTCGCGAAGGACTACGGCGTAGATGTGGACGACACCGATAGCACCGACGCGATCGATGCGGGTGTCGTTGCGCCGTTGGTCGATTCGAGCGGGCACGTAATCGCGTCCGGCGCAGCCGACATTCAAATAACCGTGGCCGACTCCGATCGCCCCAAGCGTGGTGTGCGAACGAAGAAGCCACCGCTCAACAAAGCAACATTGCCCGAATTCACTCTTGCTGGAGCAGAAACGTGGCAGACGGCGCGCTTGTTTTCGATCTCGGGTGTCGGTACCGGCGAGGAGCAGGAGAAGCGCGCTACCTCGGCATTGCTGGCGACGATGCAAGCCGTGCGCCCGTTTGCGCGTGCCATCTGTGCTCGTGCCGGTGCGCCCGCTGGACCGTTCGAAGGCTATCTCGAGGTTCCGTTCGTCAAGGGTGACGGCAAGGTGATTCCCGACGGAGTGCTCCGAGTCTCGAGGGCGGGCCACACCTGGACGGCCCTGGTAGAAGTGAAGACCGGCAGTGGCAAGCTTCAGAAGGGGCAATTGGAGAACTACCTCGATGTCGCGAAGCGGCACAAGTACGAGGTGGTGTTGAGCATCTCGAACGATATTCCCGCGTCCACAGGAGAATTGCCTGTGCAGGTGAACAGGGTGAAGCTCAACAAGGTTGCATTGCGCCATATTTCGTGGTCTGAGGTCATTCACGAAGGACGGATGCTTCTCGCACATGGAGCAATCTCCGATCCGCTGCAAGCGTGGGTGCTGAGTGAGTTCGTGCGATACCTCACCCACCCGAGATCAGGGGCCACTGAGTTTGTCGACATGGGCGGACACTGGGTGACGGTTCGAGATTCAGTGTCGGCCGGAACGCTGCGCGTCGGCGATACGAAAGCGACGTCGGTGGCCAACACATGGTCGGCACTATCGCGGTATCTCGCCCTGAGGTTCACAGCTCAACTCGGTGTCATCGTCAAACATCACTTGCCACGGCGCCTTGTCAACGACGCCGAGGCCCGCAACGTCTATGTCGTCGAGCGACTCGCAGATAAGGGTTCGCTCTCGGCGACCCTGCGGATACCCGACACCGCAGGAGATTTGGTCGTCGATGCAGACCTGCGGACAAACAAGATTCATTGCAGCACGTCGGTCGATGCGCCAGATGGTGGAACATCGTTCAGACGAGTGGCGTGGCTGCTACGGCAGTTGAAGGACGCGCCGGGAGACGTCCTTGTCGAAGCAGTGTTTACCGACGCGAGCCAAGTTTCGTGCGAGCAACTGGCTACTGTGCGGGCCGACGAGAAATCTCTGACTGCTGGTCGACCGGGCGACATTACTTCCTTCACGCTCACCTCAGTGACGCCGATGGGAAGCAAGCGCTCCGGTTCGGCGTCGGGATTCATCACCAGCGTGACCGAAAGCGCGGACAGGTTCTACGCATCAGTGCTTCAGCCGCTGAAAGCCTGGGTGCCGGCCGCGCCTGAACCTGCCGAAGACCAAACTCCCGTCACTGTTCAACGAGCCGCTGCGGAATAGGCCATCATCGATACAACAGGCGGACGTCGGTGGAACACCGCAGGAGGTAGGCAATGTCGCAGATGCCGATCGGTGGGCAGAAGCGATGGCGCGCCGGTCGAGCTGTCTGGACCTACCTTCGCCGGGCACCGGGAACGTTCGTCTGGCTGTTGATCTTGCTCTTCACAACGCATGTGGCACATCGGCTGTCGCCCGGCGTCTTGGATCATGTACTGGGAAACCGGTCGACCAACTTGCATCATCTGGCCGAAGATCCTGTGCGCGTGTTGATCTCCAGCGCGTTCTGGCTCGCCGGCGGCGGGTGGATCGTATATTTCTTGTTATACAACATCTTTCACGTTCCCGCCGAACGTTGGTTGGGTACGTTGCGTTGGCTCGGCGTCGTCGTTGTCGCACATTTCGGCGCGACCTACATCAGCGAAGGCGTTCTGTATTTGGCGATCCAGCACGGCCGTGCACCCGCCGATAGCGTCAACACTCTCGATGTCGGCGTGAGCTACGCGCTGGCCGGAATCGTTGCGGTACTTACCTATCGGATCGCGAGGCCGTGGCGATACGCCTATATTGCCGGTGTCCTCGGCTTCTACTCGGTGCCGCTGCTCGGTGACGTGACCTTCACCGATATCGGACACTTCAGCGCGGTGCTTCTGGGCCTCGCCTGCTACCCCTTGGTGCGTGGGCGATCGGAGACCTGGAACCCTGCGACCGCAATTTCAGATCTTCGCTTAGGCAATCGGCCTACAGTCATCCTATGAGCACCGGTGAGGACTTCAACTCGTCGACGATCGCCGAGTTTCGCGCCAACGACGGGAAGGTCGGCGGCTCATTCGCCGGTGCCCCATTGTTGTTGCTACACAGCGTCGGTGCGCGTAGCGGTAAGACGCGGATCAATCCGATGATGTACCTCGCCGACGGCGGTCGCTACATCGTCTTCGCCTCCAAGGCGGGCGCTCCGACCAATCCGGACTGGTACCACAACCTCATCGCACACCCGGAGGCCGTCATCGAAGTCGGCTCCGAGACCATCTCCGTCACGGCCTCCGAAGTCACGGGGGTCGAACATGACCAGCTCTACTCACGGCAAGCAAGTCTGTACCCCGGCTTCGCTGGCTACCAGGCCAAAACCAGCCGCGTCATTCCTGTCATTGCCCTCACCCCAGCCTGACGGCGCGCTCGATTCGACCGCGAGGCGCAGGTTCTGCTCGTTACACTGCTTCGATTCGCGCACTCGACGCTGGAGGGCTCAGATTGTGATGAAAACTGTTGTTGCCGCGCTCGCCGCCGCTGGACTGTTGTGCCTCCCGGCATGTTCGTCGGACTCCAGCGACGAGGCGCCGTCAAGTTCGACATCGCCGACAACGACTTCGGCAACCTCGACCACATCAACGCCATCTCAGACCGCGGCCCCAACGATGCCTCCGCGACCACCTGGGCCACCGACGACGCACGCGACTGGCCTGCTGCCGCCGGAGACGACACATGCGACGGGCCTGCTCCCCCTGAGACAACCCACGAAACTGGGCTGCTACCGACCGAAACAACCCACGCAACCGGGCTGCTACCAACCACCGAAAATCCCCCGAACTGACGGTTTCCAGTCCGCCCGGGATCATCCGACTTCGCGTCGACGACCGGCAGAGAGTAACCTCAAGTCGGTCGAGGGCCATTCGAATATGTGCGGTCAAGCCATGTCGTCCTCGGCGCCCAATGTCGGCCTGAAGTCACACGGCCGAAGACTGGAGCGCCGGCATGACGTCGGATCCGAACAACGCCACGAATTCCACCACATCAACTCTCACGTGCCCGGCATGTTCACACAGCCAAGCGTCCCACGATCCCATCGGGACTCGGTTCTGTGTCGCGACCACCGACCGTGAGCTCGACCGCAATTGCATCTGCGTCGGCGACAAAGCGACCGTCTAGGGCCGAGCCCACTCAGCTGCTGCGCAGCTGATCCGCTGTTGCGCCGTCGAGGGATTCGCGAATGATGTCAGCATGTCCGGCATGACGCGCTAATTCCTCGATCTGGTGCAGCAACATCCAGCGCACAGTCGGGACGATGTCCGCAGGCATCCATTTGCGAACGTCATCGGGTAGGTCGACGATGCGATCCAACCGCTGCTCGGCACGGACAACCTTCGTCATCCGCTCCGCAGCTTCGTTCAGCCGTGCCAGTTGGTCCGCGACCGATTCGTCGTCGGCGACCTGCCAACCAGCGAGCCAAGCAGCCGTTGGGTCGTTTCCCGTTGAACTCTGGCCATCGGTTCCGGCGATTCTGTCGATCGCGGAGTTCTCGCCCTGGATGACGTGGTTCAACAACGACGACAAACTCATCGCACTAGCGCCCGGCACGCTGCGGGCCTGTGCCTCGGTCACACCGGACACCGCGAATCGGAATGCCTGATTTTGACTCGCGATCGTCGCGAGCAAGACCTCTCGCTCATCGGGGACGATCGACACTGTGGCTTCTGAAGTAGTCATAAGCAAAGCCTCGCAGCCATTGCGGACAGCTTCGGTCCTAAATTGGGTGCTACAGCGCCGAACCTTCGGAAACGGGCGAGTGGACGGTCATCGGACTGTCTCGTCGCGGCGGGCAGAACAGTGGCAACGTCCGACACATTTCGGTCGACTTGCTCGACGAACAAGACGCAGCCGCGAAACTTGGCGGGCTGCGCGAGGTCACCCACATCTTCTACGCCGCATACCAAGACCGAGCATCCTGGGCCGAACTAGTTCCGCCGAACCTTACGATGCTTGTCAACACCGTCTCGGCACTCGAGCCCATCGCCGAGGGGCTCGAACATATCAGTCTGCTGCAGGGTTACAAGGTCTACGGCGCGCACCTCGGACCGTTCAAAACGCCTGCGAGGGAATGCGATCCGCCCCATATGCCGCCCGAGTTCAACGTCGATCAGCAACAGTTCCTCGAAGACCGACAGCGAGGCAAGCGGTGGAGGTGGTCAGCAATCCGACCCTCCGTCGTGTGCGGGTTCGGGCTGGGCAATCCGATGAACCTCGCGCTTGCCATCGCGACGTACGCGACCCTTTCCAAGAAACGTCAAGTGCCGCTTCGCTTTCCAGGAAAGCCCGACGCCTACACCAGCCTCATCGAGATGACGGACGCCGGTCTGCTTGCCGAGGCAACCGTGCGGGCCGCCACCACACCGGAATGCGCGAACCAGGCGTTCAATATCAACAACGGTGACCTGTTTCGCCGGCAGGAGATGTGGCCGAGGATCGCTGCGTTCTTCGAACTGGATGTCGCTCCCCCACTTTCCGATGTCGCTCGATGTCGTGATGGCCGACAAGAAGCCGGTGTGGCACGGGATCGTCGCGACACGTGAGCTCGAGCCGACCTCGTAGTCGGAGGTCTCGTCCTGGCCATTCGCCGACTTCGTCTTCGGCTGGGACTACGACGTCATCGCCGACGGATCCAAGGCACGTCGATTCGGCTTCCACCGCTACGTCGACTCCGCAGCGATGTTCCTCATATTTTCAGCGATCTGCGGCGCAGGAAAATCATCCCGTAATTCCGACGTGCGGCTAGATGATTCGATAGTCGTCGTCGAGTGTCGGCGGCGGCAATTGTTTGTCGACAACCGTTCGCGCCCATGCGATTGTCGGGGCGACGGTTAGCTGAGTTACTGCTCGCGTGGCGTCGCGACGTGACATCGGCGGCTTGGCGTAGTGAACATCCCAGCGGTAGTCACCGACTCCCCCGCCGCGTTCGGGCAGATGCGTGAGGTTGACTTCGCGCGTGCCGAGTCCGTCAACCGTCGCAGCCTTGATGTTGATGAGCCGAATGACCAACACCGCCTGGGTACGTTCGCCGTCGCCCTTCCGCTCGATGAAGGTCTCCCATCGCAACGACGGCTCCCGCGGAATCTGAGCCAGTTGGCGTCGGATTTCGGCGACGACGTCGATCGGATGGCCGTAGTTCGCGTCGTACAAAGTGTCGTTCGCCGTATGTGGCATGTCGGCTCGGTACAACTCATTCCACACTCTTGGCAGGCGATCTTCGACAAGAGTCCATACGACATAGCCGATCGAGCCGACCACAAAAACGGCGATGAGGAGGACGATTAGTGCCACACCTCTATCGTGCCTGGCGAAGGACACTATTTCGGCTCAGAATTGAAACTGTCGGGGAAACGACCTTGTGCGCGCGGATCATGCCGGTGCGCACGCCGTTGCGACCATGAGGATGATCGACTTGGACACTCCGACTAAGCGAGCAGCGGGGGCAGCGCTTGCTGTAGCCGCGGCGATGGTGCTCACCGCACCGAATGCAGCTGCCGAGATCACTGACCTGAGCGTCTACCAGGGCGCGAGCCACGGGTTCGGCGCGGGCTGTTCCTACACGCTCACAGCCACTGTGACCGCTGGACAGACGGTGACGTTCTCCGACAGCTCCGGTGCAGCCTTCACACCGGACCCGCACATAACGCCGGCCGGCGAAGCGGCCACAGTGAATTGGATTCCGTCGACGCCAGGCTTGCACTTGATCTCCGCACGCCAGGGCGCAAGCGTCAAGACCACGCCGATCAACGTCGGCACCGGCGTCAGCACGGGTAGCACGAGTTGCCAGGTGTTTCCGTGGTGAAAACCCTTGGTAGGCAAAACCTCAGTCGCGGCGGTGCCGAACCGGACCAGTGGCAGGAGCTACGACCGGGACAAGTTCGGTGAACTGTTCGGCGCTGCGATCACCACTGCGGGTGTCGATGTTCAGAATTTTCTGCAGCTCATCGTGAATGGGGGTACTGGTCACACCCAGACCCTAGACCAATCGACCGAGCAGACCCCTCGACGAGTGTGCACATAACGTCGGTCGCTCTCGACATTTGCGACAGCAAGTGCGCACTCGGCGGGGCTATTTCCGCCGGCGAGGCCCGCGAGCTTGCGGGGCATAGCTCACTGCGCGGGAACCGAAGTCCAGGTCCCGGCCAGATCCGAGGGTTGCCATCGCGAGAATGGCCGTTCCGATAGCGATAGCAATTGCGATCGACATGTGTTGGGTCTCTTCCTATTTCAGGTGCATCGGTTGCTCACCCCCTAAACCCGAAGTAAGCAGAGCTCACATTGTAAGCACTGATCACATTGCGGTCAGTGAACGCACTGTAAGCGGTGCCGACGTAGACTGTCAATAAGCCTGACGGACCAACACCGACAACGGAACGGATTCATGTCGAAATCGACTGCGCCGGTATCCCGGCGTGAAGAGAAGCGGCAAGACACCATCGCCGAGATCAAAACCCGGGCGCGCCAGCAATTGGCCGACCGCGGCGCTGGCGGACTGTCGCTACGAGGGGTCGCTCGGGATATGCGGATGTCGTCGGCGGGGATTTACCGCTACTTCGGCAATCAAGCCGATCTCATCGGCGCACTGTGCGTCGATGCGTTCTTGGCACTCGGCGACGAGATGGAGACCGCGCGCGACCGACACGCATCGGAAGACCCAACGGTCCAGTGGTGGGCTACTTCTCATGCAGTTCGCCATTGGTCCCTGCACAACCCCGAGGATTTCGCGCTGATCTTCGGTACGCCGATCGCCGGGTATCACGCCCCCGTGTCGGTTACCGGCCCCTCGTCCGGACGGACGATGGGCATCGCGATGGAGATCTACCTAGCGGCACTCGAATCTGGCTCGGCCGACCTGAGCACATGCTTTCTGCCGGACTCCACCCGGCCGGGCAAACTCGGTGCGTATCAGCTCGCAGCGCTCGGTGCGGACCCCCTGGCCGACCCCGCAACCGACCGGTACCTCCAAATGTCGGCTGTCGCGCTCAACGCATGGGCATCGATCCTCGGCTTTCTCACCACCGAGCTGTTCGGAAGCCTGACCCGCCTTGTCGACAATGTGGACGATCTCTACTGCGCTCATCTGCGCACACTGCTGCTCGGCATGGGGTTCTCGCGCGAGATCATCGAAACCCACACGATGTCGCAATAGCTACACGAGGCACTTGTCCTTGCGGATCCGCCGCCGGAGGTCCCACATCAACACGTAGGTACCGCCGTGGCGGACGAACCGCGGCAGGAACCTGTTGACGAACGACACGAAGACGAAGAGATGCTCGAACCGAGGCGAGAATTCGATCCAAAGTTTTCAGCACGCCTGTGTCCTTCTCATTAATCGAAATCGCCCTTCCTGCATGCGGTGCCAGCTCGGCACACGCGCATCGAAAATGTCGAACACGTTTGGGAGCTTGGCCCGGTACCGGTCCCGATCCACAGCCTTGAACGGCTCCCACCACGGTGCGCGAGAAAGAGGCTCGATGTGCACCCGCGGTTCGCGCGAACCCGATGCATCGAGCACTCCATTTGCCGATTGCCGGCCACCCTCGTTCGCGCCTTCCATCATCGTCACGTTCTGATCGGTCTTGACCCATTCACCCGCGAGGAAGAGGTTGTCGATTCCCGTGGTCGATGCGCTCATCGAGGGCAACGGGCGAAGATCGACCGGATTGATCCGCGCACCGACGCAAACGTGAGACGATCGGCCAATGCGCCTCGGGCTGCACGCGTTGGGCATTGGCGCCGGCGCCAACCGTGAAGTGATCGACGCCGTCGCTGCCACGGCGCAAAGCTGCGGCTTCGCCACGTTGTGGTCGGGCGAACATGTCGTGATGGTCGACCGGTCGGCATCGCGCTATCCCTATGCTGCCGACGGTCGAATCGCCGTCCCCGCTGTTGCAGACTGGCTCGATCCGATGATCGGTCTGAGCTTCGTCGCCGCGGCAACGCAGACGATCGATATCGCGACCGGCATCCTCCTGCTGCCCGAGCATAATCCCGTGCTTGTGGCCAAGCAGGCTGCCACCTTGGATCGGCTGAGCGGCGGCAGGTTGACGCTCGGCGTTGGCATCGGCTGGTCCAAAGAGGAATTCGATGCCCTCGGCATTCCGTTCGAGGGGCGTGGCCGACGAACAGCTGAGTACGTCGCGGCAATGCGAACGTTGTGGCGCGACGACGTCGCATCGTTCGACGGTGAATTCGTCAGTTTCGACGCCGTCCGGGTGAACCCCAAACCTGTCCACGACCGCCGGATTCCGGTCGTTCTCGGCGGCAACAGCGACGCCGCATTGCGTCGAGTAGCGGCGTGGGGCGACGGCTGGTACGGCTTCAACCTCAGCGGGGTCGACGCAGTCGCCGAACGAGTCCGCGTGCTGCACCGATTGTGTGAGGAGGCCCGCCGCGACATCGCCGAGCTTCGAGTGGCCGTCGCCCTGCAGGAAGTCCATCCCGCGGACCTCACCGCGCTCCGCGACTTGGGCGTCGATGAACTTGTCCTTGTCGAAGGACCCCCGGAAGACCCCAAGGCCGCCGTTGGCTGGGTTGGGGCACTTGCCAATCGCTGGATGCCCGGGCTCGGCTGACCGCACACGAATTTTCTTTCTAGAGCGGTTCATCCAACAGATGTCGTTCGTGTGGCAAGTCTGCGAGAATCGCGCCATGGCTCGCATGACGTTCACCACCGACGCGTTGCTCGACTCGGCGCGCGAGATTCTCCTGGAGCGGGGCCCGAGGGCGGCGACGCTCAGTGCCATCGCCGCCCATGCAGGCGCGCCGACCGGATCCATTTATCACCGATTCGAGTCCGTCGACGACATGCTCGCCCGCACCTGGCTGCGAGCCGTTTCAGGAACCCACACCATCAGGCCGGAGCCTGTGCCGCCCGATGCCACCGCGCTCGATCACGCGGTGTCGATGGCGCTCGCCTCTTACGACTACTGCGTATCCGAACCCGAAGATGCAGTCCTGCTTGATAAGTTTCGCCGCGACGACGTCCTGCAGCTCAATCTGAGTGCAGCAGTGCGCGCCGAGATCGTCGCGTCGAACATCGACACGTCCACCACGATGGCCGAGCTCGCCCGATCATTGTTCGGCCATGCGCGCCGCGACGATATCGAGCGTCTCGTACTCGCACTGGTCGACCTGCCGTACAGCTTTGCGCAGCGCCATCTAGTTGCCGGCAAACGGCCACCGCGCGCTCGTCGCACCCTCCTGCCCGCCGCCGTCCGGGCGATCCTCACCGAAAACTAACCGACTGCAACGCTTCTCACGCGCTCAGGGACCGACGAAGGTCACGATGTTTTGATCCATGATCAACTGATCCTTGTGTTCGGCGGTCGCCTGATCAGGCACCGTGACCAAGGGAATTCCAGTGCCCTCGGCAGCATCGAAGTCGGCGGTACTCGCAACCTGTCCGGTTATCGAGAACTTCTCGGTGAGGTACGGCAAACCCTGCGCCGCGAGTGGCGACGGCGTGTTCATCACATGTAGATGCAGATGCGGCGCAACGGAATTCCCGCTGTTGCCAACCAGCCCGATGACGTCTCCTTTGTGCACTGTGTCACCGACGCGAACTCGTACGCTGCCCGGTTGCATGTGGGCGTAGTTGACGAAGAAGCCGTTCCCGATATCGAGCACCACGAAGTTTCCGTCTGCCTCGTCGATCGGAATAGCCTCGGGGAATGTGCCGGGCGTTTGCTCAGGGAGATCGTTGCGCGTGCCGACGACTGTGCCGTCGGCAACGGCCAGCACGTTCTCTCCGAAGATGATGTAGTTCTTCGGATCCGAGGGATCGCCGGTGTATATCCGCTTCTGGTCATCTGCCTGCTCGTAGTCGATCGCGTAACGCTGCGCGACGTACGTTTGACCGTTCACCGGGAGAATCGCGCGGGTATGCCGCGACGCATCACAGCAGCCGTCCGCCGCGATATACCGCTCGCCGATCAGGGGTGCGGACAGTATCGGCAAAGTCCGTGCGTCCACAGCGGTTTCACCGATCCGCTCGGTGACCGCGCCGCGTCCAGGCGGTGCCGCGAGGCTGGTCACGGCGACTTCATGTATCAGTTTCTTCGGTACGGCCGCGTTGTCGTCGAGAGTGACGTGAAGGAATACCGTGCCGGACTGGCCCGCCTCCAGGCTGTCTCCGCTTGTGCGGCTACCCGCCGGCTGCAATCGCTGCTGCACGCTTGCTGCGCCGAGGTCGTCGACCACTTTTCCTGATTCGTCGTCGATCACCTTCAGGCCGTCGACGGTGGTCCGGCCGCTCGTGAAATTGGTAACCGCCAACTCGTAGACGAGATGGGTCTTGCCATCCGATCCCTCGAACGGAATCGGCGGAAACGGAACCGAGCCTACGAGCGGTGTGAGCGAATCTGCCACTGCGGCAGTAGAAGCCGGGCTACTCGATGTTGGCTCGGAGTCTCCGCAGCCCGTGCATAGCAGTGCCACCGCTGCACCCATCGCTGCGAGAACGGTCGGGATGTCGCGAGTTCTTCGCATGTCAGGCCGCCGCCGTTCGAGAGGCCGCGGGAGTGAACTTCACGGGCATGTGTTTCAAGCCGTTGATGAAGTTCGAGCGCAAACGCTGGGCCGGCGCGGTCTGCTCCATATCGGGCATGCGTCGCAGTATCTCTCGAAACATCACCTTCATCTCGGCCCTCGCAAGATTTGCGCCGAGACAGAAGTGGTGCCCGCCGCCGCCGAAGGCGATGTGATGGTGGAGGTGGTCGTTGAACGGCCGGTCGATATCGAACCGGTAGGGATTGTCGAACACCAACTCGTCCCGATTCCCCGACATGTGCCAGATGACGACTCGATCGCCCTCGGCAATCTCAACACCGTTGAGGACGGTGTCGGTCGTTGCGGTACGACGGAATTGCATGACGGGCGTCGCCCAGCGCAGCCCCTCTTCGATCAACGCGTCGAGCTTGGTCGGGTCGTCGAGCACTTTCCTTCGCTCGTCGGGATGCTCCATCAACGCCAGCTGCGTGTGTGAGATCGCGTTGCGCGTCGTCTCGTTGCCTGCGACCGCGAGCAGCATGAAGAACATGTTGAAATCGAGTGCGTCGAGCTTCTCGCCGTTCACGTCGGCCTGAATCAACGCGGTGGCGATGTCGTCGCGCGGGTGTCGCTGCCGATCCTCGAACATCGCGTGGCTGTATGCAAACATCTGAGCCGCAGCCTCGCGTTCCTGCCCGTCGACGAGATGAAACTCCGGATCGGCATTCCCGATCATCTGGTTCGTCAGATCGAACAGCAGCTTGCGGTCCTCCTGCGGGACACCGAGGAATTCTGCGATCGCCTGTAGCGGTAGCTCGGAGGCAACGTCGACCACGAAGTCGCATTCGCCGCGCTCGATCACCGAATCGACAATCGTCGCGGCGCGGCGCGCGAGTATCTCGTTCAGCTCGCCGATGCGCCGCGGAGTGAAGCCTTTGTTCACGATCTTGCGTAGTGCCGTGTGGTCCGGCGGGTCCATGTTCAGCATCATCATCTGCTGTCCCGCAAGGTCTTCCGGATCCAACTCGTCGATATACGTGGCGCCCTGCCACGACGAGTACGTCGTCGCATCTCGGTTCACGGTGACGATGTCCGCGTGGCGGGTCACGCACCAGAACGGGTTCCCACGATCGTCGAAGTGCCGATAGACGGGCGCCTCGCGGCGCAGCGTCGCGAACATCTCGTGTGGCACACCGCGCACAAATGTATCCGGGCTGTAGAGATCGACTTCGCTCAATTGCAAGGCCCCTCCTCGGTCCAAACTAGAATACGTTCTAATCAGGGACGTCGTGCAGCCAATCCGCCGATGATCAACTCCAGACCGAATTCATACTCCCGTTGGTGATCACACACCGCCAGAAACCGTGACGATTCCGCGATCCTGTCGAGTCCGCTCGAAGCAAGTACTGCTTCGCGCTTCCTGGAACCCACCTGGTCCGTACCGCTGAATGTCGGTCCCGAACCCACCTCACGCAACAGGGTCCCGACCAGCAGGGCAAGGACCGCGCGCATCGCGTGCACCGAGTCCTCCGGCGCAAAGCCCGCACGACGAACGGTCGCGAGTGCAGCCTCGGTGACGGGCAGCGCCGACTTCGACTGCAGCTGGCGAGTGAGCACCAGCGGCGTCGTCCGTGGGTATGCCAACGCCGCGGCACGGAAAGCATCGGCCAGGTTCCTGATGTCCTGCTGCCAGTCCGACGTCGCGGCCGGGATGTCGACACGCGCCAGTACCAAGTCGGTAATGCCGTCCAGGACGGCATCCTTGTTCGCGACATGGTTGTACAGCGACATCGCCTCCACACCGACTTCGGCAGCGAGCTTGCGCATGCTCAATGCCTCGACGCCGGACCGCTCGACAAGTTCGAGTCCGGCGCACAGCACTTTTTCCCTGGTCAGGGTCTCGCGCGGGCGAACGTCTTGACTCATCGATTCTCTCCTGGTCACAGCAGCTCTTGACATACTTACACCGTAAGTGATGAGGTGTCACAGAGTACATACAGTGTAAGTGTGCAGCCGCCGGCACACGCCACACTCGACGAAGGAACTGCGATGCTTACCGACACCCTGCGGGAAACACGAGAACGAATCGTCCTCGACCACTTTCACGACGAGGTGGCCCAGAACTGGGACGACGTGCTCTCGACCTTCCCACATCCGCGATACGAGCTGATCCCGACCGGCGTCATCCACGACGGCAATGCAGACGTCCGTCGCTACTACGCCGACACCCGCACCGCCTTTCCGGATCAACACCACGAAATGATTCAACTGCGTCACAGCGACGACGCCGTCATCTGCGAGTTCTACCTCCTCGGAACACATCTCGGTCCCTTCGGATCCATTCCGCCGACCGGCAGCTCGTTCAAAGTGCGGATGACCGCGTTCTTCGTGTTCGAAGGCGACGTGCTCGTGTGCGAGCGCATCTACTTCGACACGCTCACGATGCTGAAGCAGTTGATCGGCGGACTCGATTTCAAGAAGCCGGCCAACTGGCTGCTGCTGGCGAAAGCACTGCGAGGAGCACGCAGAGAATTGGGTTAGACGATGAGCAACCGAGTACACCATCTCAACTGCGCGACGACGTGCCTCGCTGCGGCAAAGGTGCCGCGATTGGCGCCCGAGCGTCTGGTCGCGCATGTTCTGCTGGTCGAAGGCGCGAACGGGCTGACGCTAGTCGACAGCGGATTGGGTACCGCCGATATTCGTGGCGGCGCTTCGCGCTTGGGCATGTTCTTCGTTCACGGATTCGGTCCGCGTCTGGACCTCGAAGAAACTGCGCTGCACCAGGTTCGAGCACGTGGCTACGACCCGTCCGACGTGACGGACATAGTGCTGACACATTTGGACGTCGACCACGCAGGCGGGATCGGAGATTTCCCGAACGCTCGCATCCATGTTCACGCCACCGAACTTGCTGCCGCACTACACCCAAGCCTTCGGGAGAAGCTGCGGTACGTTTCGAGCCAGTGGGCGCACAGTCCGTCGTGGGTCGAGCATGCGACGAATGGTGATGACTGGTTTGGCTTTTCGTCGGTCCGTGCGGTCGGCGACGATATCCTCCTCATTCCGTTGCACGGCCACACCGGCGGACATAGCGGTGTGGCCGTGCGGCAGGCCGACGGTCACTGGCTGCTCCACGCAGGCGATGCCTATTTCCACTCAGGAGATATGGAGGAGCCGCGTCAGTGCCCGCCATTTCTTCGGGCCTTCCAATCGTTCATTCAGACGGATGCTCATGCAAGGAAAGAGAACCTCGCCCGATTGAAGTCGTTGCGCGCTGAAGAATCAGCGAACGTGACCGTGTTCTCCGCCCATGATCAAGGCGAGTTCGATTCACTCACCGCCGCAACCGATTAGCACGCACGGCGCGACTTGCCGCCATATAGAGCGTGCTCAGGCGGAAGTCGCCCGTACTGGTCAGGGCGCCGCCGAGGCGGCTGGTCACAAAACCGAGCGAGAGGCCCAGCTCGGGTATGGCCAGGCCACCCGAGCCGCCGAGGCCGGCGTGCGCAATCACTCTGGGACTGAACACTTTTCCACCATAAGGCAATCGGTGATAGCCGAGCGCCCACTGCGCTGAGACGCCGGAGAGATAGTCCCGACTTGCCCCGTTGTTCCGCATTTCGGTGATAGCCCCGACTGTGCGCTCGCCCAGGAAACGCCGATCGTCCACTTCGCCGTTATTGGCGATCGCACCGTACATTTTGCCCAGTGCGCGGGCAGTGAAAGTTCCGTTCCAGGATGGCATTACCACCTCGTACGGCCGCTGCGGCTCCGTGGTCATGTCGGCCCAGCCGTCGAAATACATACTGCGGACTGTGTCGAATATCGGGAAATGTCGACCGAAGTTTCCGATCGACTCCAGAGGGATTCCGGCTATTCCAATGCGCGGCCCAAGTGCGGCAACGCGGTGGCGCTGTTCCTGGGGTACTCCAAACCAGAAGCCATCCTCGCCAAGCGGCTGAGCCAGCTCCTCCCGCACGATATCCGCGTAGGTCTTGCCTGTAATGCGTTGCGCTATCTCAGCGGCGAGGGTGCCGAAAGTCAGACCGTGGTACCCAGACCCCCACTGCCGCCTGGGATCCGGTGCAGCGGCGGCTAGGGCCTCGGCAAGTTTCGCGTGATCGGAAAGGTCGTTGGAGTCAGGCAGTAGATCACGGGTCCGGTGGAGGCCGGCCCGATGAGCCATTAGTTCACGGACCGTGATGTCCGCCTTGCCATTTGCGGCAAACTCTGGCCAGTACTCAGCAACCGGTTTGTCATAGTCGAGCAAGCCACGATCGGCTAGCCGATGCAACACCGTTGCGGCGACGCCTTTGCTTGTCGAGTACGACAACGCGAGTGTGTCTGCCTGCCAAAGCTTTCCGGGCGACGACTCGCCAGCCCAGATGTCGAGCACCGGCTCGCCGTGCTGATACACGGACAGGGCACCACCACCCCGACCCGGCCGCTGGAACATCGCGAAGAATTTCCCCGCCAGCGCGGTAAACCTCGGATCGATTGCCATGGTCGCTTGCGCCGGTCGCGTGGCGGCGTACGACTCTTGTTCGCTGACTGCAGTCAAAGCTGAACTCCTTGTAGAAGATTGGGCGCTAGATCCGAGTGGGTGTTACAGCGAGAAGCGTGAGCCTGCTGGGATATTCGGGGTCGAGCAGGATTTCCTGCTGCCCCATGCGCCGAGCAACCTTTGGACCGAAGATGTATCGGGGCCAGCTCGACTTGGTGAGGGTAAGACGCAGGCGATGACCTGCGTGAAGCAACGCCTCCGTCGGATTGATCGAGATATCCAGATCGTGCACCTCCCCCGGCACAACTGGAAGTACTACGTCCCGGGTGAATGGATGATCGGCCGCAACCAATTCACCTCCAACGCGCACGCTCGACAATTCATCGATGGCACGCCGACTCGATCGCAGGGCACCCCGTGCGATCACCGACGATTCACTGGTCGGGGCAACATCGCACACCGTAACCACCCAGAAGGCATCGGTTCCTGTGGTGCGCACTCGCAAACTCAGATTTGCTGGACCCGAGATCAACAGATCCCGATCAAGCGGCTTCGTTGAAAATGTCAGGGCCTGCGACTCGTAACGCCGGTCATCTGCTGCCCACTCATTTGACAGGACATTCGGGACTCCACACAGCGCGACGCTCGTCGTCTGGGACCGGACCGGCGTTCGCTCTCGAGGCAACGCCACGATGTGTCGCAACGAGATCGGGAGCGAGCTCAGGGATCCATCGTAGGCGGCGTGCCCGGCACTGCCGCTGGCGTCGTTCGTCAGATGCCACGAGTGGACTGTGGCGTCCGAATGTGGGAACTCGCCGCGCGACTCCCAAGCCCCACCTTGCTGACGGACCGTAATCGGCCCATATCCGTCGATTCCGTTGTCAATGTCCTTGACCCAGCGATCGAAGAACGCACACTGCAGCTCGTCGAGTCGCTGGGGATTGCCCGCCGTGCCGAAGCCCGACCCTGCAAAACCGTGGTAACTGTCTTCCACGCAGAGTTGCTTGGCACCGTCCTCCAGCTGCAGCCGGTTGAATATCTGCGTCGCACTCGGTGCGAACACATCGTGCCAGGCGGTTTGCACCCAGGTGGCCGCAGTGATGTTTTCCAGATCCGGCCTCATCACCGTCATCCGGTCACTGACAAAGTTCTCTTCGTAGTCGTCGGATGTGAACGACTTGAGGACCTCACGCCACAGCGGCAACGGGTCGGAAATCCTGTCCCACACGAACCGTCCCAATACCCGATTGCGCACCAGCGACGGCACTGACGGGAACAACCGCATCACGGTGTTACTGACCAGCCATGCTGGAAAGAAGATCGACTGCATCCCGCCATTGAGCTGCAGATCGCGACCAGGATCGGCCCCCGGCACAAATGCGAATACTGCCTTGAGCCCCTCCGGTCGGCGGCCGGCTGTGAGCAAGGCGGCAATCGCCAAGTACGACATACCCGTGAGCGCCAGATCCCCGTTCGACCAGGACTGCGACCGCGCCCACGCAAGTACTTCCAGATGATCCTGCTGCTCGCGCTCGCCCATCATCAGGAACCGACCCGTAGACGCGCCGGTGCCACGGATGTCCACCGCCAGATGTACATACCCCCGCGCGGCCAGCGTCCTGCTGGCGTGCACCGAATCCAGCACCCCTCCGCCGAGCAGACGAGCAAACTCACGGGCCCCAAACCTGCCATGCGCCGAGGGCGCAACCCGGCGATGGAGCCAAGGGCCTGCCTTGCCAGCAACATCGATCAGCTTGCCAAGCCGAGTGATCATCGTCTTGTGATACGGCCACAGCGACACCACCACCGGCAGTGGGGTGCGCACAGCCTTGCCATCAGCATCAGCCGGGTACGTGATATCCGCCGATAGCACCACGCCATCCGAAACCCGAATGGGCACACCACGTTCCACAAACACCCGAGGAAACTCGGGGGCGCGAAGATCAAACCGCGCATCTGGAGCCAGCGGCTCACCGACAATCTTGCGCACACTCTGGCCCGCGCGAACCATCATCTGTCCCCTGCACATGTCCGTGGGGTCGCACCGTTGCGACCACCGCTCGAACTTAGCAAAGTGACATGTCACTTTCAATGACTTCTCAACATTCATTGCGCGTCGAGCCGTCCCGGTAGGGTTAGAACCGCCTCAGAACACGGGAAGGAGTTGGTTGCTGTCGTTGACACGACCGAACCCACCCGCGGCAGACCGAAAGTGGCAGGACTGGCGCAGCGCCGACGGCATCAGATTCTCGAAGCAGCGCTCGACGTGTTTGCCGAGAAAGGCTACGAAGGCACCACCAGCGCCGACCTTGCTGCCCGGGCAGGCGTCGGAGAAGCCACGCTGTACCGATACTTCGGCACCAAACGCGCGATTCTGGACCATGTCGTAGCCACAGCCATGCAGCGCATCGCCTCTGAGGCATACGATGCGGAGCTCCTCCGCCCGATCAATTCTCTTGCGGAACTTGCACAGATGATGGAGCTGGTCGTATCTCGAATCACTCGGCTGATTGCGAGCGACCCTAGATTGCCCAAGTTGGTGCTCGTCGAGGCCAGCGCGATCGACGACGAGTTCAAGGCACAGCTAGCTGGGACATTGAACATCGCCACAGGCAGAATCGAAGCCATCCTGGCCGACGGCCAAGACAATGGCTGGGTGCGGCGAGACCTCGATATCGCGATCTACAGCCAATACTTGCTCGCCGCGCTCCTGTCCGTATTCCGGCATGCGCTCCAGGGCACCTTGACCCCGACCATCCAGGACAGATACACGAAAGAAACAGCCCGAATCCTGATGGCCGCGTTGCGGCCGGTAGAAAATCCCTCATGACACGCCCGCAGCTGACAAAGCGCGGACTAGCCCGACGCGCCGGGCTAGTCCGAGCCGCTTCGGACCTGATTCTCAGCAAGGGCTACCACAACGTGTCGGTGGCCGACATCGTCGGTCGGCTCGAAGTCAGTCACGGAACTTTTTACAAATACTTCGACAACGTCCGTGACATTCTCGATGCCGTTGTCGACTACAACGCGCAGCGCTTCGCCGAACTGCTGCTAGAAGGCGGCGAGCCGGTGAAGGCAGACGACCTCGACAGCACGCTGGCACAGATAACCAGAGTCAACGAGAAGTTCTACGCCTTAGTCGCCGAGCACCCAAATCTGTTGAAATTCACCGCATTTGAGGCCGCATCGATTGACGTCAACCTTGTCCTGCGCTTGCTGACCAGCCACTACGATTTTGTTGGGGAGTTCGCGAAGTATCTCCGCAACGGCGTCGACAGCGGCTTCTTGCGGGCCGACTTGGATGTCGAAGTTGCGGCGGACCTGCTGATCACCATGCTCGCCTCCGGAGCCACCGACTCGATCTTGGCACCACCCGGCCAGGCCCGAGTCCCGGATATCGCTTCCTCCAACGCCGCAATCTCACAGCTGGTCAGATATGGAATGGGTGCGGCTCTTCTGAAGTGACGTAACCCGCCGTCCCCGCCGCTGTTGGAGTTGCGCGGATTGGTCGGCCTCGATTCTGCCCCTTTCATTCCCACGACACGCGGCATATGTGCAGCTCATGCGCCCTTTCCCATGGG